>NZ_CP157970.1 GCF_040215725.1 Rhizobium sp. ZPR4 | reverse complement strand
CTCAAAACCCATTTCTTGCCAGTGGCGGTATTTTTCGCAGAACCGGCAAAGTTCCGCCGGTAACAATAAGCGTCGATTCTGGTTGGCGAGCAAGAGCTTTTTGGTTAACGGCACGTTAACGCGCGTTCGCCGAAATCTAGCGACAGCCAATATTGCTGAAGACTTTCCGAGTATTAGCTCGATTCCCGGTTGCTTGACCAGTCGCGCCCAACTGCAGATTTGCACATGAAATCGCGCGTCTTCCATCGCTGATTATGCCCCTGCACACCGAACTTCACCCCGACTCGGTAGAATCAGTCGATGCAAATCTGCACGTAGCCACGCACAAAACGAGATGATTTTCCTTCGCCTGACCAGTTCATGCGGAGAACACAATGCAGATTCTAAGCGTCTCGGCCGACCACCACGCAAGCAACCTCGAGTACCTGAACCAGATGCACCGTCTTCGGGCCGCCGTGTTCGGCGACCGTCTGGAATGGGATGTTGCCATCACCAAAGCGGGTGAGCGGGATCAATATGACGACCTTCTTCCAACCTACATTCTGGCGATCGCAGCCGGCCAGAAGGTCGTTGGCTGCGCACGTCTGCTGCCAGCGTCAGGTCCCACCATGCTGGAGCAAACCTTCCGCCAGTTGCTGGAGAACGGCTCGCTCGGTGCTCACGCAGCAATGATCGAGAGCTCCCGCTTCTGCGTCGACACGTCGTTGCCAGCGGGAAGGGGAGGGGGACAACTCCACCTCGTCACGCTAACGATGTTCGCCGGCATCATCGAGTGGTCGATGGCGAACGGGTTCGATGAGATCGTCACCGCGACCGATCTGCGCTTCGAGCGTATCCTGAACCGGGCCGGCTGGCCGATGCGGCGACTCGGAGCTCCTGTCGAAATCGGCAACACTACCGCCGTGGCCGGCATCCTTCCAGCCGATCACACGAGCTTCGAGCAGGTTCGTCCGACAGGCTACCAACCAATTTCGGCGGGGAAAGTCGGCAATACAATCAGGAGCGCGGCGTGACCCAGCTCCGTTCCCATCCCCGTCTTGTCCGCAAACTCCAGGACGCGCTCGGCGACCAGCTTTGTGCTGCACTCGACGACGCAATGGTTGTCGAGATCATGCTCAATCCGGACGGCAGACTGTTCATTGAACGGTTGGGGCATGGCGTCGCCCCGGCCGGCGCGATGAGTGCTGCCGCCGCCGAAGTCGTCATCGGCAGTGTCGCCCATGCGCTGCAATCGGAAGCCGACGACGAGCAACCGATCATTTCCGGCGAACTCCCGATCGGGGGACATCGGTTCGAGGGGTTGTTGCCGCCTGTGGTATCGGCTCCTACTTTTACGATCCGGAGACGGGCATCACGGCTTATTCCACTCGACGACTATGTGAAGTCGAAGGTGATGACCGAAGCCCAGGCCTCGGTACTACGCACCGCGATTGCTTCGCGCCTGAACATCGTCATTTCTGGCGGAACCGGGTCTGGCAAGACGACGCTTGCAAATGCCGTCATCGCCGAGATCGTTGCGGCGGCGCCGGATGATCGCATGGTCATTCTTGAGGACACCGCCGAGATCCAATGCGCGGCGGAAAACGCAGTGTGCCTGCACACCACCGATACAGTCGATATGCCCCGGCTCTTGAAGAGCACGATGCGTCTCAGGCCTGATCGCATCATCGTCGGCGAGGTCCGTGACGGTGCCGCCCTTACACTGCTCAAGGCCTGGAATACAGGCCACCCGGGCGGTGTCACCACCATTCACTCCAATACCGCGATGTCGGCTTTGCGCCGGCTGGAGCAGCTGACCGCAGAAGCCAGCCAGCAGCCGATGCAGGACGTGATCGGAGAAGCGGTTGATCTCGTCGTCTCCATCGAACGGACAGGGCAGGGGAGGCGGGTCCGCGAGATCATTCACGTCGAGGGCTTCAGCAACTCGCACTACCGGACCGAACATTACGCTCAAATCGATGAGGACAGCCATGTCGCGTAGGACACAGATTATTTTCGCCAGCGTGGCACTAGCTGTCATTTCTCTAATCCTCGCTGAGCCGGCGCTTGCATCATCCGGCGGTGGTGGGCTGCCGTGGGAATCGCCACTACAGCAGATCCAACAGTCCATCACCGGTCCTGTCGCCGGCTTCATCGCTCTGGCCGCCGTGGCGATCGCCGGCGCCATGCTGATCTTCGGCGGCGAACTGAACGATTTCGCTCGAAGGCTTTGCTATGTCGCCCTCGTTGGCGGGGTTCTCCTGGGAGCCACTCAGATCGTCGCCCTGTTCGGTGCGACAGGCGCGTCGATTGGGGAGGCGGCGACACAGTCCGAACCGGACATCTTCAAACCCACGGCAACGCTTCGCGCGGAAGGGGAGGAGGCTCATGGCTGAGGTCGGCTCCAACCTCTCCCGTTCGCGCGTGCACAGGGCGCTGTCACGTCCGAACCTGCTGATGGGCGCGGACCGCGAACTGGTGCTGCTCACGGCCCTTGCCGCGATCATCCTGATCTTCGTGGTGCTGACCTGGTATGCCACGCTGTTCGGCATCGCCGTCTGGCTCATAGCTGTGGCCGCACTCCGCATGATGGCCAAGGCCGATCCTCTCATGCGGCGCGTCTATGTCCGGCACGTCTCCTACAGGTCGTTCTACCGTGCCACTTCGGCACCCTGGCGCAGATTCTGAGGCTCTTCAGATGGTAGCCCTCAAATCTTTCCGCCACACGGGACCGTCGTTTGCCGATCTCGTGCCCTATGCCGGGTTGGTCGACAACGGCGTGATCCTGCTCAAGGACGGTTCGCTCATGGCCGGCTGGTATTTTGCCGGGCCGGACAGCGAAAGTTCGACCGACGCCGAGCGCAACGACGTGTCTCGGCAGATCAACGCGGTCCTGTCACGCCTCGGTTCGGGCTGGATGATACAGGTTGAAGCCGTCAGGGTGCCCACAGGCGACTATCCGGCCAATGATGATTGCCACTTCCCTGACCCGGTCACGCGAGCGATCGACGCTGAACGGCGGGCGCATTTCCAAAGGGAAAGCGGCCATTTCGAGACCCGGCACGCACTAATCCTGACCTGGAGACCGCCGGAACCGCGACGCTCTGGGCTGACACGCTATGTCTATTCGGATACTGCCAGCCGTTCCGCCACCTATGCCGACCGGGCGCTGGAGACGTTTCTGATCTCGATTCGCGAGGTCGAGCAATATCTCATGAACGTCGTGTCGATCCGCCGGATGCTGACGCGAGAGACGCTGGAGCGCGGCGGTTTCCGTGTTGCCCGCTATGACGAGCTTTTCCAGTTCATCCGCTTCTGCATCACCGGCGAGAACCATCCGGTCCGTCTGCCGGAAATCCCGATGTATCTCGACTGGCTGGTGACTGCGGAGCTGCAGCATGGGCTCACACCTCTGGTCGAGAACCGGTTTCTCGGTGTCGTCGCAATTGACGGGCTACCGGCCGAAAGCTGGCCCGGCATCCTCAACAGTCTCGACCTGATGCCGCTCACCTATCGCTGGTCGTCGCGCTTTGTCTTTCTCGATGCGGAGGAGGCGAGGGCGAGGCTGGAGCGCACCCGCAAGAAATGGCAGCAAAAGGTGAGACCCTTCTTCGATCAACTCTTCCAGACGCAGTCGCGGTCGGTCGACCAGGACGCCATGATGATGGTGACTGAAACCGAAGATGCCATTGCCGAAGCCTCATCGCAGCTGGTGGCCTATGGCTACTACACGCCGGTCGTCGTCATCTTCGACGAAGACCAAAGCCGCTGCCAAGAGAAGTGCGAGGCGGTCCGTCGCCTGATCCAGGCCGACGGATTTGGCGCACGGATCGAGACGCTGAATGCGACCGACGCCTTTCTCGGCAGCCTGCCGGGCGTCTCTTACGCCAATATACGCGAGCCGCTGATCAACACCCGCAATCTGGCGGACCTGATCCCGCTCAATTCCGTCTGGTCGGGAAATCCGGCAGCGCCTTGCCCGTTCTATCCGCCGGGCTCGCCGCCGCTGATGCAGGTTGCCAGCGGCTCGACGCCATTCCGGCTGAACCTGCATGTCGACGACGTCGGCCACACGCTGATCTTTGGTCCCACAGGTTCGGGTAAGTCGACACTGCTGGCGCTGATTGCCGCGCAATTCCGCCGCTACGAGGATGCACAGGTCTTCGCCTTCGACAAGGGCGGCTCGATGCTGCCGCTGACGCTTGGCGTTGGTGGCGACCATTACGAGATTGGCGGCGACACCAGCACGTCCGGGAAGGGAGAAAGTGTAGGTCTCGCTTTCTGCCCACTCGCCGAACTTGCGACCGATGGCGATCGTGCCTGGGCGTCTGAGTGGATCGAGACGCTCGTGGCGCTGCAGGGTGTGACGATCACACCCGACTATCGCAACGCCATATCGAGGCAGGTCGCGCTCATGGCGGAATCGCGTGGCCGTTCGCTCTCCGATTTCGTTTCGGGCGTCCAAATGAGGGAAATCAAGGATGCGCTGCATCACTATACCGTCGATGGCCCGATGGGACAGTTGCTCGATGCCGAGAAGGACGGTCTGGCGCTCGGCGCCTTCCAGTGTTTCGAGATCGAAGAGCTGATGAACATGGGCGAGCGCAATCTCGTTCCCGTGCTTACCTATCTTTTTCGCCGGATCGAAAAACGCCTGACGGGCGCACCCAGCCTGATTATCCTCGACGAAGCCTGGTTAATGCTTGGCCATCCGATCTTCCGCGACAAGATCCGCGAATGGCTGAAGGTACTGCGCAAGGCAAACTGCGCCGTGGTGCTGGCGACACAGTCGATATCCGATGCGGAGCGCTCCGGCATCATCGACGTCCTGAAGGAGTCCTGTCCCACAAAAATTTGCCTGCCGAACGGGGCGGCCCGCGAGCCCGGCACACGCGAGTTCTACGAACGCATCGGCTTCAACGAACGGCAGATCGAGATCGTCGCCACGGCTATTCCAAAACGCGAATATTACGTCGCCTCACCGGAAGGCCGCCGGCTGTTCAATATGGCACTCGGCCCTGTCGCTCTCTCCTTCGTCGGGGCGTCCGGCAAAGAAGACCTCAAACGCATTCGCGTTCTTCATTCCGAACACGGGGCCGGCTGGCCTCTCCACTGGCTCCAGCAAAGGGGGATCGCCGATGCCTGTACACTCTTCCCGACCGCGTGAGGCGGCGCGGGCTATGACAGTCATGACCATTATCCTGTCGATGGCTTTCCCAATGCCAGCCCAGGCCGGTGGTGTGACCGGGCAGGCGACCGAATGGACACAGCTTGCCAACAACGCAGAACTGATTTCCCTTGTCGGCAAATCCGCCGAGCAGGTGAATAACCAGATTACTCAGATCTCCCAGCTTGCCGAGCAGATCCAGAACCAGCTCAACATCTATAAGAACATGCTGCAGAACACTGCTCAGCTGCCCGACCATGTCTGGGGTCAGGTCGAGAGCGACCTGAAGAACCTCCAGAATGTCGTCGCGCAGGGTCAAGGCGTCGCCTTCTCCATGGGCAATATCGACGACGTGCTCAAGCAGCGTTTCCAGAGCTTTTCCGAGATGAAGAGCACTCTGCCTGCTGGGGCGAGCTTTTCGACGACCTACCGGAATTGGTCCGACACCAACCGCGACACGATCGCCGGCACGCTGAAGGCGGCAAATCTGACCGCCGACCAGTTTTCCAGCGAAGAGAGCACGATGTCGTCGCTTCGCTCGATGTCGGAATCAGCCGATGGGCAAATGAAAGCACTGCAGGTCGGGCACGAGATTGCTGCCCAGCAGGTGGCACAGATGCAAAAGCTCAGGGGTCTCGTCTCCCAGCAGATGACCATGATGGGGACATGGTTCCAATCGGAACAGGCGCAAAAGGATCTGGCGCAGGCGCGCCGCGAACAGTTCTTCAGCGCAACGGAGCGTGACATCCGCGGCGGTCAGACGATGGAGCCCCGCTGGTGAGCCCGCGCCTCGTCATCGCGATCGCCTGGGCCACGATTATCGGGGCCGGCGTCATCACCTGGATCATTGCTCAGCCCGATCCTACGCCCATCTCGGAACCGGGCGCCGCCTCGCGGCCTGCCTCAGATACCGAGCGCCGGGAATATTGGGGAAAATTCTTCGGCGGCGATCCGGATCAGAACATCCGTGGCGGACAGGAGATGAAACCACGATGGTAAGTGTTCGCTCCTGCCGGAAGATGGAACCTGCCATCATCGCAATCGGTCTTGCCCTGTTGGCGAGTGCGCCCGCCTTCGCACAACAAGGCGAGGTGCTTACGACGCTGGAGAACTCCGTCGTCACCGCCGCGAAAGGCTGGGAGACGACTGTCATGAACGCGGCGCGATCACTGTTCTGGGTTCTCGCCGGCATCGAGGTCGGCATTGCCGCCGTGTGGCTGGCAATCAATGCCGCTTCGCTCGATAGCTGGTTCGCCGAACTCGTCCGGCGGATCATGTTCATCGGCCTCTTCGCCTTCATCCTCGATCAGGGTCCCTCCTTCGCCAAGGCCGTGGTCGACAGTCTCTTTCAGATCGGCGCCGGCGGCGGCTCGGCATCACCCGCCAATATTTTTGATGCCGGTATCCGTGTCGCAACCAAGATGTCCGAACAGGCGAAGTTCGGCCTATTCGAGGATAATGCGCTCGCGATCGCCGCAGTCTTCGCCATGGTCGTGGTCGTCATCTCCTTCAGCCTGGTCGCAGCCATCTTCGTCGCCGTCATGGTCGAGATGTATGTCGGCCTGCTCGCCGGCATGATCATGCTTGGCCTCGGCGGATCGTCCTACACCAAGGACTTTGCCGTCAAATATCTGGTCTACGCCTTCTCCGTCGGCATGAAGCTGATGGCGCTGGTGATGATCGCCAAGATCGGCTCCGACATTTTGCTGGGCCTCGCCGAAGCGCCGACGGCAACTTCCGAACAGTTCATCACCACACTCGCCATCGCCGGCATCTCCGTCGTGGTTTTCGTGATCGCCATGTATGTGCCGCCGATCCTGCAGGGCGTCGTGCAGGGCGCATCGGTCGGGGCCGGGATGGAAGCGATCCGCCACGGTGGGCAGGCTGCGTCCTTCGCGGCGGGAGCCGCCTTCCTCACCGCAGGCGCTGCGACAAGAGGTTTCCAGGCCGCAAGTGCCGCAAGGGCAGGGGGATCGTCGCTTGGCAGTGCGGCTCTGCGCGGCATGGAGGCAGGCATTGGCGGGGCGACCGGCGCCGTCGGTTCGGCTGCAAAAGAAAAGGCGATCGGTTCTCCTGGCGCCTATGCTGGTTCGCTTCTGGGGCTTGCCAACGCCAAGCTCGAGCAACAATCCGGCCGCCCCACGCCGCCCCCACCTCCGCCGATCAACGAGAACAAATGACTGGAGGCTCTCAAGCCATGGCCGGACCTAATCCGCCTGACAATCCTTATTTGGCCGCACGCAACGAATGGAACGAGCGCTATGGCTCCTATGTGAAGGCAGCAGCGGCCTGGCGCATCGTCGGTATCACCGGCATGGCCATGGCGGTGATCGGTTTCGGTTATGCGCTCTATCAGAGCACTGAGGTCAAGCTCGTTCCCTATATCGTCGAGGTCGATAAGCTCGGCACATCAGTCAATGCCGGTTTCCCGCAGCAGATCGAATACGCCGATCCGCGCGTGGTGCGCGCAACCCTTGGCAGCTTCGTCTCAAACTTCAGGTCCGTCACGCCGGATGCGGTCGTGCAGAAGCAGTATATCGACCGGACCTACGCCCTTCTTCGGACGTCCGATCCCGCGACCGAGAAGGTCAATGCCTGGTTTCGCTCGAACTCACCGTTCGAAAAGGCGACGACGGCAACTGTCGCGGTCGAGGTCAACAACATCGTCGCGCTCTCGAACCAGTCCTACCAGATGGACTGGACAGAGTTCGAGCGCGACCGGCGCGGCAAGGAGACGGCCGTGCGCCGTTTTCGCGGCATCGCTACCGTGACGCTAACGCCACCCCAGGACGAGGGCGTCATCCGTCTGAACCCCATCGGTCTCTATCTCCGCGATTTCGACTGGACCGCACAGCTTTGAAAGGCATGGCCCCGCACATGAACATCCGACACAGAATTCTACGGGCCTCGCTGACTGCCGGCGCCATCGTCACCGCGATCGTGCCGTCTTCGGTCTTCCTCTCTTCCCAAGCGCTTGCGGCCGACGGCGTTACCGCCAATGAGGCGAAAGGCATGGGGATTTCCAGCCAGTGGCGCGGATCGCGCGGTCTCGTCACCAAGGGAGCGGACGGCAAGGTGATCTTTCTCTATGGCGAAGTGCAGCCGTCGGTCGTCTGCTCACCGCTTCAGGTCTGCGATATTGAACTGCAAGGCGGGGAGGTGGTTCGCGACGTGCTGGTCGGTGACACGGTGCGCTGGAAGGTCGAGCCCGCGACATCAGGAGCGCCAGGCGGCCAAGCGATCCATCTGATCGTCAAACCTTCGGAGCCAGCTCTTGTCACCTCGATGGTCGTGACGACATCTCGGCGCACCTACCATATCCAGCTCAAGTCGCATGCGACCCAATATATGGCCCGTGTCGGCTTCGAATATCCGGAGAATGTTTCTGCAAAGCTCGCAGACGTCAATGCCCGGCTGGAGGCAAGCACGATCCCGGGCGCCGGCGTTCCCGCTGAACAGTTGAGTTTCAGCTATTCCGTTTCGGGGCGTGCCGGCTGGCGGCCAACGCGGGTCTATTCCGATGGCCTCAAAACCTACATCCAGTTTCCGCGCTCGATCTCCGGCCAGGATGTGCCGGTTCTGTTCGTTGTCTCCGGCGGACAGAACCGCATCGTCAACTATCGCCTGAAGAACAATATGATGGTGGTCGATTACAATATCGATCGCGCGGTTCTCGTCTCCGGCGTCGGCTGGAAACAGGAAAAGGTGACGATCAGCAGGGGAGGGCGGTGATGCGAATCTCTCGACCCCGCCCAATCCTCAGCGTTGCCGCAGCCTGCGCCCTCGCCATCCTGCTTTCCGCATGCGAGTCGACGGGGACTGGCGGCCTCGTCGGCAGCGCGGCACCGCTGGAAATCTCACCCCCGGCGGCAAGCGCCATCGCCGGCGACATGGTCAGCCGTCTTGCCGAACAGATCGGACCGGGAAAGGCGACGATAGCTCTCAAGGCGGATAGCTCACCCTTCGGGCAGGCACTTGAGGCGGCGCTCAAGAGATGGGGCTATGCCGTCATTACCGACCAGAAGACGGATAGCGGCACGAAAGTCATCGCGCTCGGCTATGTGATCATGCCGTTCGATGGCCAGGTTCTGGCGCGTCTTTCGACGGAGAGCGTCGAACTCGGCAGGGCGTACACCGTCACTGCGAACGGGGCGACGCCGGCGAGTGCGCTCTCGCTGATGCGACGTGGCTGAGGGAGGGGGCGATGGTACAATCCCTCAAGCTCGGTGGAACCGCGAACGATGAAGCTGACAGAGGCATTCGGCGGATCAATCGCCTGCCAATCATCGCGGTGATCGTGTTGCTCATCACCTTCCTTGGCGTCATTTTCTATGGGCTCACTTCCCGCGGACTGTATTTCGGGAAGGATTCCGGCCTGGAGACGAGTTCGGGAAATTCCGCCTCGACTTTTGCCGACCAGATCAAGCGCGGCGTGACGAACGGCATCATTGGCGAGCCGCAGCAGCAGACAACGTTCCAGCCAACGCCTGTCGAGACGAACCGGGACGCGAAGAAGAGGACCAATCCCTTCGCGCCTCAGCCAGGACAAGGTGAGCAACAACTGCGCTGGCAGGAGCTGGAGCCGGAAGAGGTATGGCGGGCGCGTCTCGAACGCGAAAGCCAGGAACAATATCTGCGCGAGCGGTATCGTCAGCGCATGGCCCGATTGCAGGCGAGAGATTCCGCCTATGATGCCCCGCTCGCCATCGATCGCGGCAAGCTGGAAGCGCGCTCGGGAACCGACGACGCGACGGCGGCTAAGGCGGCAACGACGACATCGACAACGGCGGGAACCCCGTCCGATCTCTATACTGCGGCCTTGCGTGCCGGTCTCGGCGGTCAGAATGTCGATCCGAACGGGCAGCGCTCCAAGGAGGATTTCTTCAACGCCGATCTTAAGAATCTCGGATACCTTCCCAATGGTGTCGTGCCACAACGATCGCCCTTCGAATTGAAGCGCGGTTCGGTCATTCCAGCGACGCTCATATCAGGCATTAATTCGGACCTTCCCGGCCGGATCAGCGCACAGGTCAGCCAGAACGTTTATGACAGCGCGACCGGCCATCGTCTGCTGATCCCGCAGGGGACGAAACTCTTCGGCCGATATGACAGCAAAGTGTCCTTTGGCCAGAGGCGCGTGCTTGTCGTCTGGACCGATATCATCTTCCCGAACGGCTCGACGCTGCAAATCGGCGGTATGGCGGGAACGGATGCGCAGGGGTATGGAGGTTTTGCCGATAAGGTGAACAATCACTATCTCAAGACGTTCGGATCGGCGGTGCTGATTGCGCTGATCGGCACGGGTATCGATATGGCCGTGCCGCAGAGTTCGACGCTTGCGACACAGGATACCGCATCCGATGCGGCGCGGCGGAATTTCGCCGAAACTTTCGGGCGCGTTGCCGACCGGACGATCCAGCGGAACATGGATGTCCAGCCGACGCTCGAAATCAGACCCGGTTATAAGTTTAATGTAATCGTGGATCAAGACATAGTGTTTCCCAAAGCATACCAGAACAAAAACTGACGGGAGAGCCACGGACCAATTAACACCGATTCATTTGCTATTTCTTGTTCAGAGATAAGGCCCATGGTTCGAATCCTGTTAAGAGCTGATATTTGCGATATTTGGTGAAGAAATCGGTTCGCCATGGGAGTCCGGTCGAAGGGCAATTGTTCAGGTAAACCAAGCCCCTCTCGCTCAATTGGCGCGCTCCTTATGATATCGCGCCTTGTGGGCAACGGCCATAACGAAACGCTATAGCGGCAGAATGGAGTTGTGTTGGCCAAAATCCAACCCATGAACTTACTCTGACGCGGTTAGCCTGAGGCTGACGCCTAAAGAACCGCACAAGCGGCAGAATCGGCCCAAAAGGACCGATTGAAGGTACCTAAAACGGAGCGGAACATGATTTATTCTCTGACTCGCAGAACTCTTTGTATCTCCACGGCACTTTTGCCGCTGCTGGCCTTGGCTCCGGCCATCTCGGCGCCGGCTGTGGCTTCCGAAGATACCATCAAGCTCGGCATCGTTGCGCCGATGAGCGGCCCGAACGCGCGCTATGGGGCTTTTTCCATGCAGGGCGCCCAACTCGCCGTCGATGAGATAAACAAGGCCGGCGGCGTCGATGGCCACAAGATCGAGATATTCTCCGCTGATAGCCAGGGTACGCCGGTTGAAGGTGTGTCGGCGACGAGGCGGCTCATCGATGAGGACGAGGTCTCGTTCATCATCGGCGACGTTTCGAGCTCCGTCACGCTCGCCATGCAGCCGGTCGTCGAGGATGCAGGCGTCCTTCTTTTGAACGCGGCTTCTTCAAATCCGAAAATCACCTACCAGGCGGGCGTGGGCGGGTACAAATGGACGTTCCGCAATTATCCGACTGATGAAAACCGAGCTTTGATCGTTGCGAAATACGCGGCTGAACAGCGCGGCTTCACCAAGTTTGCCGTACTGTCCGTCGATACGGATTATGGTCGCTCGGCGATCGAATTCACCAAGAAATACCTCCCCGAATTCAAGGGCGAGATTCTCAGCGAGGACTATTACAAGGAAGGCGAGGTCGACTTCCGCAGCGTGCTGTCGAAGATTCGCGACAATGGCGCGCAGGCGATCATCATGTACGGCCTGGCCGACACGACGCCGATCGTGGCGCGGCAGATGGTCGAGCTCGGACTGGCGGGAAAAGTGACCCTGATCGGCAATGGTGAGTTCAATACGGCAAAGACCATCGAGGCGGCACCGACGGCCCTCGAAGGCGCAGTCGAAGCCGCAGCCTGGCTTCCTGCATGGGATTCCCCGGAAAGCAAGGCATTCGTGACGAATTTCACGAAGACCTACAATCAGGCGCCGAACAACCACGCCTATGTTCACTGGGACACCGTGCATCTTCTGGCGGAAGCGATCCACGAGGCCGGTAGCACCGATCAGCAGAAGGTTCGTGATGCGCTCTCCAAGATCAAATACAAGAGTCCTGTGGGTGATGTGACCTTCGACGATCACAATCAAGCGCGCCTGCCCATGATCCTGTTGCAGATCGAAAACGGCAAGCCGAACATCAAGGGTGCCTATACCGCAGACATCAAATACCCGACCCAATAAGCTCGGTCGCGAGGAGTATCACCATGTTCTCGACCGTTATAGAGCAGGTTGTCAACGGTATCGTGACCGGTTCCGTCTATGCGATCGTCGCCGTCGGCATGACCATGATTTTTGGCGTCTTGCGCGCAATCAATTTTGCCCATGGCGAATACTATATGCTGGGCACTTTCGGCGCGTGGTTCGCCATCGACTATCTCGGCCTCTCCTACGAGGCCTCGATCGTGGTCGGCGTCCTCTCCACGATTTTCGTCGCTTATCTGGTTGGCCGTTTCGTGATGCAGCGCATGGTTGGCGCCCCCGCCGAGGCCGGGGTGCTTACCACGCTCGGTATTTCACTCGTGCTTCAAAATACGGTCATCCTGGTCTTCGGCGGCGGATACAAGTTTTTCTCCGGCGGCTATATCGAGCCGGTCTCGATCCTCGGCTTCAGCCTGGCGCAGCAACGCATCCTGATCCTCGTGGTCACGATTCTTGTCTTTATCGGCCTTGAGCTGATGGTGACCTATAGCCGCATGGGCAAGGCGATGCGGGCCGTCTCGCAAAATGTCGAATGCTGCGAAATAGTCGGAATCGACGTCTCCCAGGTGGTGCTGCGGACCTTCATACTAGGTGCGGCACTGGCAGCGCTTTCCGGAGTGCTCACCGCGCCGGTCAACGTCAGTGTCTATGGCGGCATGGGCGAGCTGATTACGTTCAAGACCCTCCCGATCATCATCATGGGCGGTCTCGGCAATGTCCGCGGCACCTTCTTTGCCGCGATGATCCTCGGCATCGCTGAAAGCCTGGTGGCGACCTACATCGGCCTCCAGTTCCGCGATACCGTCGGCTTTGCGACCCTGATCCTGATGCTGATGTGGCGGCCCCACGGTCTTTTTTCGACGCAGGCGCGCTTCTAGACGCTCCGCTGTCCCTCTCGAACTCAGAGGACATGATATGTCACTCATCGAAACGACATCACAGCCACGGCGGCGCGATCTTCGCATCCCGCTTGCGATGTTGCTGATCACCGTTGCTCTGGCGGCGCCCTACGTCGGCAGCCGCTATATGACCCATGCGCTCATCATCGCCTTGATTTTCATGCTCCCTGCGCACGGGCTGAACCTTCTTATCGGCTACACCGGTCTGCTCTCGCTTGCGCAAGCCGCGTTCTTCGGCATCGGTGCCTATGCGTCGGGCCTGCTCGCCGTGCATTACGGCACACCCTTCTACGTCAATCTGCTGGCGGCGGCGGCCATTGCCGGCGGCCTGGCCATGCCTTTGGGAATTCCGGCGCTTCGTTTGCGCTCCACCTCCTTCGTCATGTGCACGTTGGGTTTCGTCATCATCGGGCAGGCGATTGCGAAGAACTGGATTTCGTTGACGCGTGGCGATATGGGCCTTTCCAGCATTCCGAAGCCCTACTTCGCCCTCGGCCCATGGTCGTTCACTGTTTCCGGCACGACCAACTTCTACTATCTCGCACTGGCCGTCGGGGCTCTCGCAACCGTGCTGGTCTGGGCAATTGTCAGATCGCCGGCGGGACGGAACATGGTCGCGATCCGCGAAAACGAGACGCTTGCCGAATCCGTCGGCATTCCGACATGGCGCTACAAGCTGATCGTCTTCATGGTCAGTGCAGCCTTTGCCGGCGCCGGTGGCAGTCTGTACGCCTACTATCTCACGGTCGTCAGCCCCCTGACGTTCCAGATGTATTATTCCACCACCGTTCTCATCATCGTACTTGGTGGTGGCGCGGGGACGATTTCCGGCACGATCATTGGAAGTCTGCTCTTCGTCGGCCTGACCGAGGCGCTTCGGATCACGCCGGAGCTGAGAATGATCGCTTACGGTCTCTGCCTGCTGGTGCTCGTCTTCTGGTTCAAGAAGGGCTTTGCTCCACTGATAAACCGCTTCTGGGGCATGATCGGAGGTGTGAAATGACATCCCATCTTCCCATTCTGCAGATCAACAATCTCAGCAAGTCCTACGGTGCGGTGAAGGCGGTCAACGACGTGACCATGCATATCGAGCGTGGCGAGATTGCCGGCCTCATCGGTCCGAACGGATCGGGCAAGTCGACGTTCTTCGATTGCTCCACGGGTCTTGCGCGGCCGGATTCGGGGACCGTTATTCTCGATGGGCAGGACATTACCGGCTGGTCGCTGAACAGGATCGCCCGGGAAGGCCGGATGCTCCGCTCCTTCCAGAAGACCGTTACCTTCCGGTCTCTGGACGTCGAGGAGAACCTGATCATCGCCGGACAGATGTTCACCTTTCCCTCGCTGTTGTCGACGTTCAGCCTCGGCGGGAAGTCGAGGAACCGTGTCGCCGCGTTGCGGGAGCGTGCGCACGATCTCATCAAGATGGCCGGTCTGTGGGATGTGCGGCACCAACCGGCTGGCAACCTGTCGGGCGGCCAGCAGAAGCTGATCCAGTTTGCCTCGATGTTGATGCCGGAGCCGAAGCTCATCCTCCTCGATGAGCCGATGGCGGGCATCAACCCAAAAATCATCGAGCGGGTCGTTGAGACCATCCTCTATGCAAACAGGAGCCTCGGCGTCAGTTTTCTGGTGATCGAGCACAATATCGACGTCGTGACCAGCATATGCCAGCGCGTGATCGTCTTGGACCAGGGCATAAAGCTCGTCGAAGGACTGCCGCACGACATCATTCAGGACCAGCGTGTGAGGGAGGCTTACCTTGGCGGCTAATTCCAACCTTTCGATCCAGGGCCTTCGGGCCGGCTACGGCAACCTGGATATCCTCAATGGCGTCGACCTGGACGTGCCCTCCGGTCAATTCGTGGCACTCATGGGGCCAAACGGCGCCGGCAAGTCGACGCTGCTCAAGACCCTTTACGGCATGACGACGATCAAGGGCGGGAGTATCGGCTGGCACGACAAGAATATTGCCGGTTACAAGTCGCGGGCGATCCTGGGGGAGGGCATATCCTTCGTGCCCCAGGGACGCTGCAACTTTCCGCTGATGACCATCGACGAGAATCTGCAGATGGCGGCCTACACGCTTCGCGACGCAAAAGTGAAGGCCGACAGGGATTATGTCTACGAGCTTTTCCCGATCCTCAAGACACGACGGACGACGTTGGCCGGAAACATGTCCGGCGGCGAGCAACAGCTTCTGGAGGTCGCGATGGCCGTCCTCCAGCGGCCGAAGGTACTCCTGGTCGACGAGCCGTCGGTCGGTCTGTCCCCAGCGGCGATCGGCGTCGTCTTCGACGAACTCCTGCGGCTTCACGCGGCCGGAATGACCATTCTGCTTGTCGAACAGAACACCAAGAAGGCGATGGAGGTGGCGCAGCGCGCCGTCATCCTGCGCCTCGGCAAGGTGATTTGGGATGGCTTGCCCAAGGACATCACTCACGAGGAGCTGGGCGAACTCTTCCTGACCGGAAAGATGCGCGGCGAGGTCGAAGCTGCACACTAGAGCGTTTCCGCTTTTCTTCAAATCGCGAAAACGCCCTCGCCTTTTGTCTATACGCAATTCCGGACGGAAAACCGCTAGGCGCGTTTCCTGGAATTGCTCCAAGTCAACCGCCCCGCAGGGGTGAACATCACCGAGGAACTATCCATGAGCAATTTCGTGGCCGCGTCGCGCGTGGCGCGCATCAAGGTTTCGCCGAGCACTGCCGCATCCGCTAGAGCGCGTGAGTTAAAGGCGGCCGGCAAGGACATCGTCGACATGACGGTTGGCGAACCCGATTTCGACACGCCGGAAAATGTGAAGGCGGCCGCACATGCCGCGATCGAGCGGGGTGAGACCAAATACACTGCCGTCAACGGTACGCCGGCCCTTCGCAAGGCGATCATCGGAGACTTCGAGCGCCGCTTGTCGCTAAGCTATGCCGACAACGAGATCTGCGTTGGCGGCGGCGCCAAGCAGATTCTCTTCCTGGCGTTGATGGCGAGCGTGGAGAACAACGCCGAAGTCATCATTCCCGCCCCATACTGGGTATCCTATCCCGACATGGTCATCGCCAATGACGGCAAGCCGGTGATCGTCGAATGCCCGCAGGAACAGGGGTTCAAGTTGACGCCAGAGGCGCTCGAGGCGGCGATTACCCCCAAGACGCTGTGGCTCATCCTGAATGCGCCATCAAATCCCACAGGCGCCGCCTATAGCCGCAAGGAATTGGAGGCGCTTGGCGACGTGCTCCTCAGACATCCGCATGTGTTCGTTCTTTCGGACGATATCTACGATCAGGTCTGGTTTCGCGACGAGCCGATGACGACACTGGTGGCAGCCGTCCCGGCATTGAAGGACCGCGTGCTTCTGACCAACGGCGTGTCGAAGTCCTATGCGATGACGGGCTGGCGCATCGGCTATGCGGCGGGGCCGGCACTATTGATCGCCGCAATCAACAAGCTGCAATCGCAGATGTCGTCGTGCCCGTCGTCGATCAGCCAGGCCGCCGCCGCATTTGCGCTCTCTGCCGATCAGGCTTTCGTCCGCGATAGCGTGAAGATCTATAAGGAGCGGCGCGACTATGCTTGCGGCCGCCTCAATGCGATCCCCGGTCTTTCCTGCCGGCTGCCGGATGGCGCCTTCTATCTCTTTCCGAACTGCGCCGGAGTGATTGGCAGGAAGACCCCGGACGGCAAGGTGATTGAAAGCGATCTCGACTTCGTTCTCTACCTGCTCGATGGCGTCGGCGTTGCTGCCCTGCAGGGTGCGGCCTACGGTCTGTCGCCGTATTTCCGTCTTTCGATCGCCACCTCCATGGATGCGATCCGGCAGGCCTGCGACCGCATCGAGAGTGCCGTCCGGTCGTTGCAATAATTTCATTCTACTGCATCGGGAAGGGAGAGGCTTGCATCCTTCCTTCCCGAGAGATTAGGCTCCACGAAAAGAGCGTGGAACCATGAGTGTAGACTTCCGAAAGTTGCGAAGCTTTGTAAAGATCATCGATACCGGCAGCGTATCGCGCGCAGCCGCAATCCTGCGAACGGCCCAACCCGCATTGTCGCAGCAGATCGCGTCGCTCGAAACCCATTTCAAGCACAAGCTCCTGATTCGCAGCAATGTCGGAATAACGCCCACCGAGGCGGGCCTCATTCTATATCGTCATGCCCAGCTTATGCTGAAGCAACTTGACCAGGCCCAGATTGACATCAATCAGGCAGCAACTTCGGTAGCCGGCCGGGTCTCCATCGGGCTTGCGACCTATTCGACATCCAGTTCCCTCTCCTTACCGCTGCTACGGGAGATGAAGAGCAGGCACCCGCAGATCATTTTGCACATCAACGACAGCTTCGGCCAGATCCTCAGCGAGCTGATCATGACCGGCAAGATGGACATGGCATTGATCTATGCGTCCGATCCGATCAAGGGCGTCACACTCCAGCCGCTGTTCAAGGAGGAGATGTTTTTGGTTTCTCCACCCGATACTCCGCTACCTGGTGGTAAGGGCGATGCACTGCCTGTCGGGGCGTTGAGTGAGATGCCTCTTCTGCTCCCAAGCAAGAACCACCTGCTGCGCCGTCTCATTGACGATGCTTTGGCCCGGGCGAGAGCGACCCCGGACGTCATTTCCGAAATTGAATCGGTGCCCGCGCTCAGCGCGGCCGTCCTCGACGGCCTGGGATCGACCATTCTTCCGGCTTCCGTCGTGACGGCGACGCCCTCATTCGCCGGTGCACAGGTACGCGCGCTCACCCGGCCAGTCATCGATGCCACAGTTTCATTGTGCATTTCGGATCATCTTCCCCTGTCGGAACCGGCTCTTGCCGCCAGAGCGGTCCTGCTCGAAATCGTTGGACAGATGACCGGCAGTCAACATCCGGGTATCCGCCCCGTTTGATGATCTGGTTCTGATGCTGGTTTCCTCAGGCGAGCTTGATCACGCCAGCGCATGCTCGCTCTTGGCTTGGTGATATTCGCCATAAGCAAACCCTATGGCGGCAGATTGTAGTTGTGTTGGCCAAGCGCCGCCGCTGTCCAATAACCTCATGGAAGATAAAGGGTTCGACCTTTCGGGCTCGTCGTAAACGGGCGCATTTGGCGCCGTGCTTCTGCTTTGAGGAAAACATGGCAAAACTGGCCTTCGACACTGGCGGTACTTTCACCGACTTCGCGCTGCTCGACGACCGCGGTGAACTGCATCTTCATAAGGTATTGAGCACTCCTCACAATCCGGCTGAAGCTGTGGTTGCCGGCGTTTCGGAACTGCTGGAATTACACGCCGTATCCATCGACAAGGATCGTCTGCAAGTTCTCGGTGCTACGACTGTCGTTACCAATGCCGTTCTCGAACGCAAAGGCGTCGAGACGGGTTTCGTCACGACGGACGGCTTTCAGGACATGCTTCGCATCCGCAACGAGGGCCGATACGATCTCTATGATCTGAACATCAAGTATCCGGATCCTCTCGTCAGCCGTGCAAACAGCTTCGGTGCCGAAGAGCGTATCGCCGCCGACGGCGAGGTAATGACGAAGTTCAGCGATGAGAGCGTCCGTGAGATCGCCGGTCGCCTTCGCGAGAAAGGTATCCGTTCGGTCGCGGTTTGCCTGCTGCACGCCTACAAGTATCCGCAGCACGAGAAGCGCGTGGCAGCTCTTCTTCGTGAGGAGAATCCGGACATATTCGTGTCGATTTCGTCCGAGGTTTGCCCGGAAATGCGCGAGTTCGACCGGGCGTCGACCACGGTCGTCAATGCCTATACGCGTCCGCAGATGGCCGGACACGTCGCCCACCTCGAGCGAGAGTTTGGGCGGCAAGGAATCGATCGTCAGGTTCTTTGGATGACTTCCTCAGGTGGTCTTGTTCCCAGCCGCCGCGCTGCCGAACTGCCGGTTCGGCTGATCGAGTCGGGGCCGGCCGCCGGTGCGGTCGCAGCCGCCGAATTCGGGCGTGTGGCCGGCGAGACCAGCGTTTTGTCCTTCGACATGGGCGGCACGACGGCCAAGCTCTGCCTGATCCCGAACGGGGAGCCCAATGTCGGCACCGATCTCGAAGTCGCCCACTACCAGCGCTTCCGCAAGGGGTCCGGCTTTCCGCTGAAGATTCAGTCGATCCAGATGATCGAGATCGGCGCGGGCGGCGGATCGATCGCAGCGAAAAACCCTCTCGGCCTGCTCGATGTTGGCCCGCATTCGGCCGGTGCCGTGCCGGGGCCAGCAGCCTATCAACGCGGCGGCACCCAGCCGACCGTGACGGACGCCGACATCCTGCTTGGCTATATGGGCACCGGTTCCTTCGTCGGTGGTTCCTTCAAGGTCTCCAGGGAGGCCGCCCACGAGGCGATGGACAGGCTCGCCACCTCGCTTGGTGTTTCGGTTGAGCGTTGTGCTTGGGGTATCCATGATCTCGTCAACGAATCCATGAGCAAGGCGGCTGCGATGCATGCCACCGATCTTGGCGTTGACCCACGTTCGCTGCCGATGGTGGCGTTCGGCGGCGCAGGACCGGTCCATGCCTATGGAATTGCCCGCAAGCTCGGAATCAAGCGAATCATCTGCCCGACCGGCGCGGGTGTCAGCTCGGCGATCGGTCTCCTGATCGCTCCGGTGGCGGTCGATCTTTCCATGAGCCACCCGATGCCGATAAATTCCTGGGATAGTGACGAGATGAACCGGATCCTGGACGAGTTGGCCGCCCAGGGCGGGGAAGTCGTCTCGGCCGCGGGTGTCGCGAAGGAAACGATCACGAACCGGTTTACCGTCGACATGCGCCATGTCGGACAGGGCCATGAGATCACGGTTACCTTGCCGGATCGCAAGCTGCCCAGGGACGAGTTCCTGAAGAAACTCACCGACAACTTCTTCAAGCTCTATCGCGAATTGTTCGGCCGAACCGTTGCCGCTTCCGTCGAGGTCATCACCTGGCGTCTGCGGGCAAGCGGTGAGAAGGACCAGGTAACCCGTCCGCACCAGACGCAGCTCGCTGAAGCCAGGAAGGGCAGCCGTCAGGTCTTTTTCCAGGAGCTGGGCGTCTATGCGGAGACCCCGGTATTCGACCATTACAGGCTTCCGGTGAACAACGAGATCAAGGGACCGGCCATCGTCGAGCAGCGTGAATCGACAGCGGTCGTCGGGCCGAGCGGCGTCTTCCATGTCGATGCCAGCGGCAATCTCGTGATCAACATTCTCTGAGGAAATATCCGATGTCGAAGCCCATCACTGACTTCAACGATCCTATCAATCTGCAGGTCATGTGGAACCGCCTGATCTTCATCGCGGACCAGGCTGACAACGTGCTCGGCAAGACGGCATTCTCGCCGATCGTGCGCGAGAACCACGATTATGTGACCGTTCTTCTCGACAGCAAGGGGCGGGCGCTGGCCCAATGCACCTGGTCGATCCCGGTTTTCATCACGTCGCTGCCCGCAGCCGCGCAGAAGTTTTTTCTGCCGAAGTTTCCCGCCGAGACGCTGGAAGAAGGCGATGTGCTCGCGACCAACGATCCCGAGATCGGAACCGGACATCTTCCGGACGTGACCATGATCACGCCCATCTTCAAGAATGGAAAGGTCGTCGCGTACGCAGGTTCCATCGCCCATCTCCCGGACATCGGCGGAGCGCCGCTCCACTCCGAGGCCAGCGACATCTTCGAGGAAGGCATCCGTTTTCCGATCGTGAAACTGCTGAAGGCCGGTGTGCCAAACAAGGACGTGTTCGACATTATCGAGGCATCGGTGCGCCTTCCGACCGAAGTGCGTGGCGATCTCGAATCCATGATCGCCGCGAACAATGTTATGGGACGCGAGCTCGTCAAGTTTCTCGACGAATACGGTCTCGACGATGTCGATGGTCTGGCGAGTGCCATCCACACGCGCTCCGAAGCGCAGACACGCAAGGCCATTCGCGAGTGGCCGAACGGCAGCTATCCGGCGGAAATGCTTCTCGATGGCTACGACGTCGACATCAAGCTCAAGGCGACGGTGGTCGTAAACGACGATTCCATCCACGTCGATTATGCCGGAACATCGGCACAGGTGCTGCATTCCATCAATTGCCGCACCAATTACCGCTACGCTCATTCCGTCTATGCGCTGAAGTGCCTTCTTGATCCGGATACGCCGAACAACGAAGGCTGCATCACACCGATCACCGACGACGCCCCGCTCGGATCGATTCTCAATCCCGAACAATGGACGGCCGGCAATTCGCGCAACCTGATCGGCCACGCCATCCCGTCGCTGATCTTCAAAGCTTTGCAGCGGGTGGTTCCCGACAAGGTTATGGGTGACAGCGGCGGCGCGCCGATCTGGGCGGCGAACTGCGTCGGCCGCCGCGACGATGGCACGCAATATGGCTCTGTTCAGAATTTCCATGGCGGCCAGGGCGCCCGCGCGGAATTCGATGGCCTCGACACACTGAGCTTCCCGTCGAACTGCAAGGTCACCGCAATCGAGATGTTCGAGATCGCCGTTCCCGCGCTCACCGAGCGCAAGGAGCTCATCGCCGACTCCGGCGGCGCCGGCAAGCATCGCGGAGGTCTGGGGCAGCGCGTCGTTCTTCGTAACCTCGGCAAATCGCCGATGAACATCTATCTCGCATCCGAGCGTGTGCGTCATCCCTGCTTCGGCGTCGTCGAAGGGCAGAGCGGAACTGCCGGCAAGGTCATGAAGGAAGGCAAGCCACAGTTTCCCAAGGGCAAGGTCGTTCTCAAGACGGGCGAACGGCTCGAAGTCGAAACTCCCGGCGGCGGCGGCTGGGGGCCAGCAAGCGAGCGCGCGGCCGAGTTTGTTGAACAGGATCTCGCGCAGGGCTTGATTACGCCACAGGCAGCGAAGACCGTCTACGGCTATAAGGGCGCCAGTGCCGTCGCCGCAGAATAGGAGATTTCGAAATGGATTTGCTTGATGGGAAGATCGCTCTCGTAACCGGAGCCGGGACCGGAATTGGCAAGGAAGCAGCACTTCTGCTCGCAAAGGATGGCGCCAGTGTGGTCCTGACCGGACGCCGGCTCGATCCGCTGCGCGAGGTTGCCGAGCAAATCGCCGCCGCAGGCGGCAAAGCTTTCCCGAGAGCGCTCGACATCGCGTCACGGGACGAGATCTCCGCGGCCGTCAAATGGGTGACGGAAGAGGTCGGCCCGGTCGATATTCTCGTCAATAATGCCGGAAGCGCCAGCAAGGTGCTGAACGCCCGGTTCTTGAGCGAGGAGGAATGGAACTCGACCGTCAATGTCAATCTGACGGCCGTTTTCAATCTGACCCAGGCAGTGCTCCCGGACATGATTGCCAAAGGCGAGGGAACTATCATCACCGTGTCGTCGCTGGCGGTGCTCAATCCCAATCTTCTTGGCGGTGCCGCCTATGGTGCCGCGAAGGCGGGCGTGAAGAACTTCATGACCTTCCTTCATAACACCTACCGCAACCAGGGCATTCGGGCGACGACCGTCCTTCCCGGTGAGACGAACACGCCGATCATGAACAATCGAGCCCGCCCGCCGCTCGATAGCGAACGCGCGGTCATGCTCGATCCGCACGATGTCGCACGCGCGATCGCGCTGTGCGCCAGCCTGGAAAAAGGGGCCGTGATTCCGGAGCTGCATATTTGTCCGACATTCATGCGTGACACATCTGCCGACATCGAAATTGCGCGATGGGTGGGAGCGCCCGCCGACACGCCGGATCTACCGAAAAGCTAATCAGGAGGAAACACCATGAATGGAGCAAAACTGCGCGCCAGCCTTCAGGCCGGCGAACCCGTAACCATGTTCACGCCACATCATTGCTCCTCAGGGCTGGCAGCCCGCCTGATCGAGCTTGGCGCCGACTCGGTGTTCGTCGATTGCGAGCACGGTACATGGAGCTTCGAGGATGTCCGCGAAACCTCGCAGATCGTTCGCTCCGTCGGCGGCAGCGCGATCGTCCGGCCGCATTCCCACGAGCGTCCGATCATCATCCGCTACCTGAACGCGGGCGTCGACGGCATCATGATGCCCATGGTGGAGAACGCCGATCAATTGCGCGCCATTGTCGATGCCGTTCGCTACGCCCTTCCGTCGGATCATGAGAAGCGCCTCTTGGTGGCAATGATCGAAACCGTCGATGCGATCGACAAGCTCGAGGAAATGCTGGCGGTTGAAGGGGTGGATGTCTTTTTCATCGGCCCGGGGGATCTTTCCCAGAACATGGGTTTCCCGCCGGCGCCGCCCTTCGGTGAAGCGCGCCCGGTAGAAGTCCGCGAGAAGGTCGGCGAGGCGGTTCGAAAGATTCGTTCAGCCGGAAAGGTGGCGGGCACTCTTGTGACGGCAGACGAACTTCCCGTCTGGTTCGAGCAGGGCGTCCAATTTTTCTACATCCATTCCGATCCGTTCCTGCGCCGCGGCATCGCTGCGGTCAGGCGGACGCTGGCCCGCTGAGGCAAAGCGAACAAAATTCGGGTCATTACTTCCAAGGACGTGTGTCGGAAACAGCTTCTGGATCGATCGGAAACCTCCGGCTCATTGCCGGTATGCGTGAAGGCGCGCCATATCGTCCCCAAGACTACGGCATGTCTCGGAAAACGATGGTTGTCGGGCTGCCGACGGGCATGATCTCGCCGATTGGAGTTAAATCTCCGTCGTTGCAACGAAACTGGACAATGCAATCACTGTCTTCGTTTGCCGCATACAAATACCGTTCGTCCGAATCGAGCGCAAAGAAGTGCGGTGTACGGCCTTGCGATGGCTCCCATCCTATGACGGCAAGCGCACCGTCTGCGCCGACACCGAAGACGACGATGGAATCGTGCCCGCGGTTGGAGGCGTAAAGAAAGCGCCCGTCCCTGTTGATCTCGATCTCGGAGGAGCGGTTATTGCCAACATAGCTCCGCGGCAGGGCAGACGCGCTGTCACAGAGCGTCATTCTGCCGGTGGCGTCGTCAAAATCATAGGTCGTAACTGTCGAGTCGAGTTCGTTCAGCACATAGGCGAGCGGTAGCTTGGGATGAAAGACAACGTAGCTCAGGCCAGCATTTTTGCTTGAGCAAGTTCGATGTCTATCGGTCTACAGACACGTCGTGTAAAATTTGCCGTAAACAGAGTAACGTTCATCCAATGTGAGGATACCCTCATCCGAATTGCGCATCGAGGTGCGCGACCATATTAGCGATTGATAAGTCGTTAAGCATCTCAGATGCAAGCTCATCGTAGAGCATCCAGATTTTGAACGAATACGAGGTCAGCTACAATGTGGTCAAATTAGGCAATGATTTGGGCGTTGAACGAACCTTTAAGCCTGTAGCTTCGCGGCGTCGGATGAGACCGCCGCCACCCGCGGGCCATAAAAATTTGGGTGCCAGCCGTCAAGCGCCAGTTCCGGAGATGTGTTCAGTTTGTTACATAGCAGCGGATTAACATTTCTAGATGCATCCAAGTAGTTACCGATTCATGCTCCTTTTCTCGATTTGACCAACGAGCATCTACTCGTGGCTTCGATTGTTAGTTTCGCTTGCCATTGTGTCTCTCAAGCAGCCAGAGTTAACAGCCGCTTCGACTGACGACGGCCGCACGACAAATTGTTCGATGATGGGAAAGCGCTCGGAGCACTGCTACCGATTACATTGTTTTGACTTACGCATGAGCAGGAAGGCAAGGATGGACAGTTTTGTCAGTACACAAATAGATGAGTTATCGGCTTTACTTGCTCTTTCGCGAAAGGGCTCCTTCGTGGGAGCTGGCCGGCTGATAAACAAACACGCTTCTGTAATCTCCAAACGAATTGTAGCGCTTGAAGAAAGACTTGGCGTCCGGCTCGTGGAGCGGACGACAAGGCAGGTGAAATTGACCGAGGCAGGCGAGAAACTTGCATCGGAAGTGCTGGCGGCACAACAGCTCATTGCGGATGCGGAGCAGGCAGCTTCGGAGGGGGCGGCAGAACCGAAAGGCAGACTCCGGCTTGCGCTGCCGGCGGCAATGGGGCGGAAGTGGATCGCGCCGCTCCTGCCGGATTTTCTTCTTAGCTATCCGCAGGTCGAATTGGACGTTCATTTCGGCGAACAGTTTCTCGACCTGATAGATAATAGGATCGACGTGGCGGTACGGATCGGAGCGTTGAGTGATAGCCAGCTGATTGCCAAGAAATTGGCGGATCACGAGCGGATTTTGTGCGCGGCGCCGAGCTATATTGCGCGCCATGGAAACCCCAACGCCCCCGCCGAACTGGGCTCTCACAACTGCCTTCAGTTCAACGGTTTCGCGACGTTTCCAGAATGGCATCTGTTCAATGGCGACCGAAGGGAAGTTGTCCACGCGCGGGGCGTTATGACTTCCAATGATAGTCCCGCATTGACCGAGGTTGCCAAGGCTGGACTTGGCATTCTTGGGGCCGGCGAGTGGCTAGTGGCCGAGGAAATGGCCAGGGGGGAGCTCGTTAGGGTCCTTCCGGATTGGAGGTTTGACCAAGAGAGCGGCATATATCTCTTGCGGCCCTCGAAACTCTACGCGCCAGCTCATGTAGCAGCCTTTTGCAACTGGATCACCGCGATGTTTCGCGGCGCCCCTCCCTGGCGCAAATTCACTATCAAGGCGTAAGAACGATCGCTCCACCAGCCCTTCCTTCTTCGAGGACGCGGTGAGCCTCCGCCGCGTCGGTAAGGGCGAAGGTTTTCGACGTTCTTGCTGGAATGATGCCTTGAGAAAGAGCGCTTAGAACATCCTGCGCCCTTGCTTTGTACTCGACAATATCCGAAGCATGAGCTGCGAGCCCAGGGCGGGTAATGAAGAGAGATCCCTTGGTATTAAGCGTTGACATCTCTACGGCAGAGGGAACTCCGCTCGATGCCCCGATTGAGGCCAGAAGCCCGCGCGGGCGCAGGCAGTCCAGCGATGCGGAGAAAGTGTCTCGACCCACACCATCGTAGACGACATGCGCCTTCGTTCCGTACGTAACCCTAGCAACCTCGCCGGCCAGATCCGCGCTCCACACTAGGACTTCATCGCATCCAGCCGATTTCGCTAGCTCGAGACTAGACTCCTTGGAGACGACGCCGATCACGAAGGCTCCAAGATGCTTGGCCCAAGGTACAAGGATCTGTCCGACCGCGCCTGCTGCGCCGTAGACGAGAACCACCGTTCCCGCACCGACGGAATAGGTTGACTTGATGAGGTACTGGGCTGTGATGCCTTTGAAAAGCACCGTCGCGGCAGCATCGAAACTCACATTCTCGGGAAGCTTCACGAGCCTCTGAGCCGGATAGATACGTCCGGTCGAATAAGCTCCCGCTGCTCCAAGGACATAGCCGACACGATCTCCGACCGATATGTCGGGGACATCCACCCCGACTTTGGTAACAAAGCCAGCCGCCTCCAATCCTATACCGCCGGGGATAGCTAGGGGTGCGGTTCCCTTTCTCTGCATGACGTCGAGGTAGTTGACTCCGATCGCCTCGTGCGAGATCCAGACCTCGCCGGGACCTGGATCTCGTTGGCTAATCTCCACCCTTTTCAGAACCTCGGGTCCACCAGTCGTTGCTACGGAAATCGAAAAAGACAAAGCATTCTCCTATGCTTGCGGACGGTACCCGATTGATGATATGGAAATCGAAATCTTCCAGCAATGTAACATTCACGCAGGTATCTCTAGCACCTCGTGCATCAATCCCTAGCAGGCCGAGCAGCCGCCAGCGCGAAGGCACTCGTATCGCATTCCGAGGCGCTAATCGCGCGGTTGAAGCTGGAGATCGAGAAGGTGCGCCGCGAGCTTTACGGCAGCCGCTCTGAGCGCAAGGCGCGGCTTCTCGAACAGATGGAACTGCAACTCGAAGAACTCGAAGCTGATGCCGGCGAAGACGAGCTCACGGCGGAGATCGTTGCCAAAAACTCGACCGTCAGGGCCTTCGAGCGCAAGCGCCCGTCACGCAAGCCCTTTCCTGAACATCTGCCGCGCGAACGTGTCGTTATCGCCGCCCCAGCCAGTTGCCCCTGCTGCGGCTCAGCAAAGCTGTCGAAGCTCGGCGAGGATGTCACCGAGACCCTGGAGGTCATTCCTCGTCAGTGGAAAGTCATTCAGACCGTGCGGGAGAAGTTCTCCTGCCGCGAATGCGAGAAGATCACCCAGCCGCCAGCGCCCTTCTATGTGACGCCACGAGGCTTTGCCGGCCCGAACCTGCTGGCAATGATCTTGTTCGAGAAATTCGCCCAACACCAGCCGCTCAATCGCCAGAGCGAGCGCTATGCCCGAGAGGGGATCGACCTCAGCCTGTCGACGCTGGCCGACCAAGTCGGCGCTTGTGCCGCGTCGCTCAAGCCAATCCATTCGCTGATCGAGGCGCATGTTCTGGCCGCTGAACGGCTGCATTGCGACGACACGACAGTGCCAATCCTGGCGAGAGGCAAGACCGACACGGGCCGCATCTGGACCTATGTCCGGGACGATCGGCCGTTCGGTGGACAGTCACCGCCCGCTGCCCTCTACTATGCCTCTCGGGATCGACGGCAAGAGCATCCAGAGCGACATCTGAAGTCCTTCACCGGCATTCTGCAGGCGGATGCCTATGGCGGCTATAACCCGCTGTTCAAAGAACATCGCGATCCCGCGCCTCTGCGCCAAGCACTCTGCTGGGCACATTCGCGGCGCAAGTTCTTCGTGCTGGCCGATATCGCCACGAACGCCAAACGTGACAGCAAAGCCGCGCCGATCTCACCAATGGCGCTGGAGGCCGTCAAACGGATAGATGCCCTGTTCGATATCGAACGGGAGATCAACGGTCTTGCCGCCGAGCAGCGCCTGGAGCGCCGCCGCCAAGACAGCCAGCCGCTCGTCCAAGAACTGCATGACTGGCTCCAAGCCGAGCGGGCAAAACTGTCGCGCAGTTCTGCTGTATCTGAGCCGATCGACTACATGCTGAAGCGCCGGAACGGCTTCACTTCATTCCTCGATGACGGCAGGATTTGTATAACGAATAATGCCGCTGAACGCGCGCTCAGAGGCTTTGCTCTCGGCAGGAAGTCATGGCTCTTCGCCGGATCGGATCGTGGTGCCGATCGTGCCGCCTTCATGGCTACGCTGATCATGACTGCCTTATGCCGCGCGCGGCATAAGGCAGTTTATGCCGACCGGCGAACTATGCCGATTAGGCAAGTTTTTGCCAACGTTTTCTATCATATAGCGGTAGCCCGATCGGCATAACGTAGGGTCTCTCCGTCGCAATTGACGCGAAGGAGAGGACACATGAATGCAGATGACTATTTGAAGCGTAGCGCACTCTATCGGAAGCTGATCCACGGTCCATATCAAGAGTTTGCGCGCGTTTACGCCGCCAAATTGTCGAAGGAGGGCTTGGGTCAGCATAGCACCTGGCGTTCACTGAGCCTGTTTCGAGACCTGATGGACTGGCATGTTGGCAACGGGTGCGACCGCCGTGATTTAGGTGAGGTCGATGTTGAGCGGTTTCTCGAGCATCGTTTGAGACATTGGAGGCCGGATCCCGGGGACCGATCCGCGCTGCGACGCTTGCTTTCCTCACTGCGAGAAGAAGGCTTGATATCAGCGGCTCGACCGATTGAGCGCACGGAACACGAGCAGATTATCGATATATTCGCCGTTTATCTCTCGAATGAGAGGGGGCTCGCTGCTTCGACGGTGGGCAGCCACAAGCTGCTTGCGTATCGTTTTCTGCAGGAGGTCTGCCCGGCCGGCACAGATGGGTTTTCGGCGTTCACGCCTGAGATTGTCATCGGTTATATCGAGCGACATGCGCTCGATGGCTCCGCCGATAGTGGCAAAGCAATGTGCGGGGCGGTACGTGCCTTCCTGCGCTATTTGCATGTGAAGGGCTTAATCGCGACGGCGCTGGCCGACTGTGTGCCGTCCATCCGACGCTGGCGACTTGCCGGCCTTCCAACATTCCTACCGCCAGAGAAGGTCCAGAAGGTTCTGGATGCCTGTGATCGGACGACGGCAATGGGTCATCTGGAGAAGCTAACCCAAGTGCATCATGGCCGTTTTGGAGGGTAGGGCATTAGCTACCTTCACGCAAATAGGCAGCAAAGGCTTCGGCGGGGGTGCGGTATCCGAGGCATTTGCGCGGCTGCGAGTTTAGATGATGCGCTAACTCGGTCAGCTGTTGCTGGGTGACGTTGGTAAGATCCGTGTCCCCAGGCATGAAGCGTCGGATGCGTTTGTTTGTGTTCTCGACGGCGCCTTTCTGCCATGGCGCGCTGGGGTCGCAGAACCAGCTCCTGGCGCCGATCCCTTCCTCCAAAGCCCTGAAGCCGCTGAACTCCGTGCCGCGATCGAAGGTAAAGCTGCACCGCGCCAGCGCTGGCAACGGCGAGAAGGCATGAACGATCTTATCCATGATCGGTCGGGAGTGGCGGCTGTTGTTCTTGAGCATGACCGTATAGCGGCTCTTGCGTTCAACCAGCGAGGTGACGTTGGTCGGTCCAAGCTCCCGCTTGAAGATCAGCAGGTCGCCTTCCCAATGCCCGAACTCGGTTCTATTACCAATAAAATCAGGCCTTTGGGATATCCTGCAATCGGCCGGGAAGACGTTGCCTCGCGGCCGGCGAGAGCCTCGAGGGCGACGCTTGCGGCGTGCCTCCGGCAGGTAGCGATAGAGGCCCAGACCGTAATCCTCCTTGCAGTAGACAAACCGATAAATCGTCTCCGGGCAAATGCGAACAGCGTTTGCGCCATCTTCGGCAAGACGACCGGCAATCTGCTCCGGTGACCAATAGGCCTTCAGGCGATCAATGACCAGCTCGCGCAATCTTGGATGCCGCCTGAGCTTGCGCAGTCTGCGACGCCGCTCCTTGGCGATATCATCGGCGATCGTATCGAAATAGCCGGTGTACTCGGGAAACTCCCCGTCATGGAAAGTATTGCGCGTGAGCTCACGGTAGATCGTCGAGCGGTGACGTCCAAGCTGGCGGGCGATCTCACCAATCGGCACTTTTCGCTCTCTGAGATGATAAAGACGGCGACGATCGGCGAGGGTGAGCTGCTGATAGCAAAGCGACATGCCAAAATCTCCAAAGTGAAGCCATTGAAATTACTGACATGTCGCACTTGGAAATAGAATGTACCGCGCCGCACGTGGGTTTTGCCTCCGGCTGCGCCATCACGATGATCGCGAAGCAGGCACTCGAACGGGCAGGCATTGACGGCTATGCGCATCATGGCGCCCATCTTTTCCGCCACAGCCTTGCGACCGACCTTTTGCGGTCAGGCGCCAGCTTTGCCGAGATCGGCCAGCTGCTCCGCCATCGAAGCATCGACAGTACAAGGATCTATGCCAAGCTCGATATCGAGAAGCTGCGTGAACTGAGCCTGCCCTGGCCGGGAGGTGTGCAATGAGCCGGCTTCGCACCGCGCTTGAGCGCTACGTCGGTATGCGCCAAGGGCTGGGATACAAATATGACGGTCCGGCAAAACGATTGTCGGAGTTCGTCGCTTTCATGGAAGCCCGCGGCGCCGAGACCATCACGACAGACCTTGCAATGGAGTGGGTCACCTCAATGGGCCGGCAGCCGAGTTGGTCCGTCCGCCTGGTTGACGTGCGCTGCTTTGCCCAGCACCTGGCTCATTTCGATCCTCTGACGGAAGTACCACCAAGCGACGCTGTACCGCCGGCACGGCGCACAAAGCCCTACATCTATAGTGAAGTCGAGATTCAGGCGCTTCTGGCGGCGGCCCTGTCGCTGCCGCCGGCCGGCGCCCTTCGGCGATGGACATATAACTGCCTGTTCGGATTAATAGCGGTGACCGGTCTGCGCCATTCCGAAGCGCTCGGCCTGCTCCGGACCGACGTCGATCTCGAGCAGGGCATCCTCACCATTCGAGAGACAAAGTTCGGCAAGTCACGGCTGGTGCCGCTGCATGCCACGACGATCGCCGTCCTCTCAGACTATGCCGTCCGACGCGATGCACACCTCGGTAAGCAGCGCAGTCCCTATTTCTTCGTTGCCGAACAGGGCGGCAGATTGCTGCATCAATACGTGCACCGCGTGTTCTGGCAACTATCCCGCCAAGTCGGTTTGCGGCAGGACGGGCAGCGCGACGGGCCACGAATACACGATCTAAGACATCGTTTTGCCGTCCAGACCCTGATCAACTGGTATCGCACCGGCGAAGATGTGGAACGCGAACTGCCGGTTCTCTCGACCTTTCTCGGTCATGCTAACGTTCGCGACACCTACTGGTACCTGTCCGCCGTGCCGGAACTGATGAACCATGCGGTCCGGCGATTGGATAAGCGTTGGGAGGCTCGGTCATGAGACGCACGAACGACTTGGCCGTGCTGATCGAGCGGTGGTTCACAGATCGGCTTATGAAGCATCGAGGTGTAAGTTCCAACACCATCGCCTCCTATCGCGACACCTTCAGGCTCCTCTTTGCGTTCGCACAGACGCGCCTTGCGAGATCCCCATCTCAATTGACATTGCGGGATTTGGACGCCCCTTTCATCACCGCATTCCTGGAGGACCTTGAGACGAAGAGATCTGCCTCGGTGAGGACCCGGAATCTCCGCCTCACAGCCATCCGATCCTTCTTCCGGTATGCAGCGTTCGAGGAGCCGGCACATAGCGCCCATATTCAGCGTGTGCTCGCGATCCCCAGCAAGCGATGCGACAAGCGGCAGCTTCAGTTTCTCACTAGGCCCGAGATTGAAGCGATTCTGGACTGTACGGATCGAAGCACATGGCTGGGACGTCGCGATTACACTTTGCTCTTGCTGGCCGCGCAAACGGGGTTGCGGGTATCGGAGATTGTCAACCTCGACCGAGACTCGGTCATACTCGGCCGGGGTGCGCATGTGCAGTGCGTTGGCAAGGGCCGCAAAGAGCGAAGTACGCCCCTCACGAAGGTCGCACAGCAAGCCCTTCGTCACTGGCTCAAGGAGCCCAGAAAGCGAAGCGCAACGGCGCTCTTTCCGAACATGCACGGTGGCAAGCTCAGCGCTGACGGCGTGCAGGCACTGCTGAACAAATATGTTGCCAAAGCGCGCGAACACTGCCCCTCCCTTCGCTCGAAGCGAGTGTCGCCTCATGTCTTGCGGCACAGCGCTGCCATGGAGTTGCTACAGGCGGGCGTCGATTGCTCCGTCATCGCCCTGTGGCTGGGTCATGAGGCGATGGAAACGACGCTGACCTATCTACATGCACATCTTGAACTGAAGGAATCTGCACTCGCAAAGCTGAAGCCGTACGAACGCGCCAAGGCCGAGCGATTTCGACCAAACGACCGGCTTCTGGAATTCCTGAACGCCCTCTGAGCATGAGAACTATGCCGAGTGTCAACTACCAGCTCCCGGCTGAACTGGCCGGGAACGTGCGGTGGACCGTCCCCATCAGAAGAGGCGTTCGGCATAGTTCGCCGGTCGGCATAAACCGCGAAGCTCAATGACATCGATCCACAGGCCTGGCTCGCCGACGTTCTCGCCAACATTGCCGACACGCCGATCAGCAGGCTGGAGCAGTTGCTGCCGTGGAACTGGAAACCGACGCAAACAGCAGCCGTTGCGGCATAGGATCAACGATGGATCACAAAGCCAACCGAGCTATCATTCGGAAAATATTGCTCACAGAATGGGACCCCATCGGGGTGTCGGACATTCCTGAAGCGCAAGACGAATATGATGCCTATGCCGATACCGTCTTTGGCATGCTGACCAACCAAACCGCCTCAGTTGACGCCATCGCGCAGTATCTCTTCAAGATCGCGACCCAGCACATGGAGCTCTCATACCCAGAACTTGCAGAGCGCTGCGACAAGGCTGCCAAAGCTATCGCGGAACTTCAGTCAGGCCGCTGAAGCTGGACACCATCAGCGCCAACCGCGGTAGTCACCGGATGCTTACTTTTGTTCGAAAGATTTTGGATGAATACTCCGCGAGCGCCAATCACAAGCGCATTGCTGTCCATGGGGGCGACTTTTGTGGAAGCTCGTCGAGTGACCTGATGGTCAACCTTGCGCTCAGCCCGCCGGATGATTGATCATGCAAGCTCAACGCCCCACCGTGCCGTTCGGCAATGCCATGAGCAATTGCAAGACCAAGCCCGACGCCGCCATGCTGGCGCACCGAGCCACCTTGGCTTGCAGTGAAGAAACCTTCCATGACTTTCAGTTTCATATCATTGGGGAGCCCTGGTCCGTTGTCGTTCACGCAGATCGTCACTTCGCCGTTCGACGCATGATCAAGTGCCACCTCGATTTCCTTTGCATAACGAGACGCATTGTCTATGAGATTTGAAACCGCGCGAGCCAGCAATCTTGGTTTGCAGGTGAGAGGCAACCTTGACGGACCGGAAAAGGCGATGGAAATGCCCATATCGGAAAACCCCGCAACGACAGTTTGAATAAGGCTTGTCAGATCAGACTTGCGCGTAAGCCCAACGTCGGACGTCGCGTTCCTGAGATAGCTCATGTTTTCATCGATCATGTTGGTGACCGCTTCGATATCACCGAGCATCTGCCGTTGAAGCTCGCCGTCAGGACAACATTCAACCCGCATGCGAAGCCTAGTAAGTGGTGTTCGCAGGTCATGTCCCATTGCCCTCAGCATCTGCGACCGGCCCTCGATAATTGTTTTCACTTTGGCGGCCAATGCACTGAAAGGCTCGGCGAGACTTCGCAGTTCGCTGGTTTGGCCGGTCATGAAAAGGTTCGGAACATCGTCATCGTCGCTAACTCTGCGCGCCATTTGGGTAAAGCGAATGAGGGGGCGAATAATCAAAAGACTAAGGTAGAGCGATAGTCCGAGTGCGGGCAAGACGAACAGGCTGACCCAAATGACGTCGTTGGCTAGATTGACCCCGTAGGCGGAAGGGTCTCGAAGTCTGATGTTCCTGAATACAAGCAGGCGTGAACCGGTGATCGCAAGGGAAACTTCGGAGGTTCGCAGCTCTGCGTCGATAGGATTCGCTTCTGCGACCAGCTTCGCGAGCATCGTTGTCAGATGCTCGCGAAGCTCTTCCTGTTGGTCCATATTCGGAACATGGACCGGTCTGGACGTATTGACAAGTTCTCCCGTAAAACCGGCCCTCATCACCGCCTGCAATGCATTGTCCAGGTCCGGCTGAGATTCGGCGCGACGAACGCCCTCAGCCAGCATTATCAGCTGGCCGGACGTAAAACTTGCCCACTCGCGCCGGGCTTGCTCAACATCGGAAAAAGATTTGGCGAACACGGCTAGGATCGTCAGCACGACGATTGGAAGTGCCGACAGCAAGAAGATCTGGTTCTTGATCGAGGACGGCCAGAGCATGTTCCGTGTCATGGAGTCTTCTCCACTGCCGGCGTAAATACGTAACCGCCCAAGCGGACCGTTTTTATCAAGCTCGGTTCGCGAACATTGGGTTCGATTTTCTGGCGAACCCTGCTGACGTGAACATCAACGCTGCGCTGGGCAGGGCCGGCAGAACCCGCATATGTCAAAGAGAGAAGTTGTTCACGGGTCATGATCTGACCCGCATTGCTGCAAAAGGCGAGCAGGATATCAAACTCGGTTGTTGTCATCGTCACCTCGACGCCTTCGGGATCTCGCAGTTGACGCTTTACCGCGTCGACCTGCCATCCTAAAAAGCTCATTGAGCCCGAAAAGGTCTGCATCGAAGGACCATAAGATGATCTGCGGATCAGAGCTTTGACCCTGGCGAGAAGTTCGCGGGAATTGAACGGCTTTGTGACATAGTCGTCGGCACCGAGCTCTAGTCCCAGGATCCTGTCGATATCCTCGTCAAGAGCCGTCAGCATGAGAATTGGTGTCGTCAGCGTATCGCGAAGTCTGCGGCATATGCTGAAGCCGTCTTCCCCTGGAAGCATCGCATCTAAAATAATGAGATCAAACTCTTGGATGAGCAAGGCGCGATCCATTTCGAGACCGGATCGTGCGGTGGATGCACGATAGCCTGCCCCCTCAAAGATCGCCACTAACATGCGCGCTATATCACGGTCGTCCTCGACGATGAGGAGGCAAACTTGGCCATGAGACGCTGTCTGTTGGAGCACGAAAACACCCCCCTGAAGTTTTTCGCTAGCAATAACTGAATAAATATATAAACTATGCAGTACCTTTTTAAAAGCTACCCAGGAGAATTTTAGTGGCCGGAGTTGGACAGAACGTCGCGTTGGTGGACGGACGAGCGAACGACGCTCGGGATAAGCCGAATGAAGCAATCGAAATGGCAGCACCGCAGACGCGGCCTCCTGCGGACAGAAGGCTGATTCACCGTGTGCTCGCGATCGTACTGCTCGTGGTGCTGGTTGTCTGTAGCGGCTGGTTCTGGCGCTATTGGACGGAAGGCCGCTTCATACAGTCCACGAACGATGCATTCCTTCAGGCAGACCAGACCGCCATTGCTCCGAAAGTGCAGGGCTATGTCGAAACGGTCTATGTGACGTCGAACCAGAAGGTCTCGGCGGGCGATAAGCTATTGAAGATCAGGTCGCAGGACTACGAAGCCAAGGTCAATCAGGCCGAAGCCGCCCTCGAAGCCTCCAAGGCCGACCTCGTCCGCGCGATCGCCGAGGCGAAGCGCCAGGTTTCGGCGGTTGGGCAGGCCGAGGCTCAACTCGCATCGGCTCATACCCAGGCAAAATTCGCGCAGAGCCAGGTGGATCGCTATCAGTCACTTGGCAAGAGCGGTGCGACGTCGAGCGAACAGGTTGCCAACTATATCAGCCAGCGCGATCAGGCGAACGCTCAGGTCAATATCGCCGAAGCCTCGCTTGCCTCTTCAAAGGAGGCGATTAATACCGCCGATGCCGCCGTCAAGCAATCAGAGGCAGCGGTGAAGCAGTCTGAGGCCCAGCTCGCCTCAGCCAAACTCGATCTCGACGCCACAATCGTCATCGCTCCGATAGCAGGGACCGTCGGTGACAAGACGGTCACCGTCGGCCAATACGTCCAGGCCGGCACGCGGCTCATGACCCTCGTGCCCGTCGAAGACCTGTATCTCGAGGCCAATTTCAAGGAGACGCAGATTGAGTTGATGCGCGTCGGTCAGCCCGCGATGATCAGCATCGACGCGATAAGCTCGACCAGCCTGCACGGGACCGTCGAGAGCTTTGCGCCGGGGACCGGAGCCCAGTTCGCCCTCATCCCAGCGGAGAACGCGACGGGCAACTTCACCAAGATCGTCCAGCGCGTTCCGGTGCGTATCAAAGTGGAGGCCGGTTCGGAGGCCCGCGAGATCCTCGTTCCCGGACTGTCCGTGACGGTGGATGTAGATACGCGCGGCGCACGCAAGGAGCAAAGCAGACTGGCCGAGCAGGAAACAGATTCGAAGGTGACGAAGTGAGCAGAGCCGCAACGGTCGGGGCCGGCCCTGTCGAAATGCCGGAAAAGGCCGATGCAGCTGCATGGCTCGCTGTGGCCGCGGGCATCATCGGAGCCTTCATGGCGGCGCTCGACATCTCCATTACAAATTCGGCACTTCCGCAAATACAAGGTGAAATCGGGGCGAGCGGTACCGAGGGGACATGGATCGCAACCTCCTACCTCGTAGCCGAGATCATCATGATCCCGTTGAGCGGTTGGTTGGCCAACCTTCTCGGATTGCGCAGATTTCTGATCATAATGACGATGCTTTTCGTCAGCTTCTCAATGCTATGCGGCTTCTCCACCTCGCTCGGCATGATGATCTTCGGACGCGTGGGGCAGGGGTTCACAGGGGGAGCGATGATCCCTACCGCAATGACAATCGTCTCCACCAGACTGCCACCCTCCCAGCAACCGATCGGCATGGCATTCTTCGGCTTGACCGCGGTCATGGGGCCAGTCGCAGGCCCATTGGTCGGCGGTTGGCTGACGGAAAACGCGAGCTGGCACTACGCCTTCTTTCTCAACCTTCCCGTCGGCATTGGTTTGCTCGTGCTGCTCACTCTCGGCTTGCCGGCAGCCAAGATGACGGAGGAATTGCTGAGAGAGGCTGACTGGATCGGTATTGTCGGATTATCGGTCTTCCTTGGGTGCCTGACGATCGTCTTGGAAGATGGGCAAAGCCAACAATGGTTCGAATCTCAATTCATCGTCATGTTGACGGTGCTCACGTTGATTGGTCTTGTGCTGCTCGTGCTTGGCCAACTCTATTCAAAGCGCCCGGTCATTCGCCTCGACATTCTTTTCCAGCGCTCGTTCGGAAGCGTGTTCATAACGGCGCTGGTAACAGGGGCCGCCCTTTACGGTGTTGCCTACCTTATTCCGCAGTTCCTTTCGAACGTTACAGGCTATAACGCTCTCCAGTCGGGAACGGTCGTGCTTCTTAGTGGCATTCCGATGTTTCTTGTAATGCCGTTCATTCCCGTGCTGGTGAGAAATCTCGATCTGCGCATCGCCATCGTTTTCGGCCTGCTCTGCTACGCAACCAGTTGCTATATCGACACGACGTTGACCGCAGCAGCGGACGGCAGCGATTTCTACATTTCGCAGGTATTGCGCGGATTTGGGCAGGCTTTCTCCCTCATTTTCCTCAATCAAGCCGCAACGCGGTCGGTGCCTAAGGATGTGGTCCAGGACGCGGCGGGACTTTATAGCGCCGCCCGCAATCTCGGCGGGTCCATCGGTCTCGCCATCATTGCCAGTCTTCAAGAGCGCCAGATCTCATTCCATACACAAAGATTGTTCGAAGCAGTCACCGCCAACTCGATTACCATGCAGGATCGCCTGCGCGCGGCGGGCACAGATCCGGCCGGTGCGCAACAGGTCATCGGAAACCTGTTTCAAACGATCATCCGCCAAGCGACGGTGATGGCTTTCAACGATATGTTCTACTTTTACTTCGTCTCGCTCATTTTGGTCATTCCCCTGGTGTCGATTCTGAAGCCGATCCCAAAGGGACCAGCCGTAGCAATGCACTGATGTGGCTTCATCAGTTGCCGCGGGTCATCTGTATGCGAACTCAACCACCTGCGGCGGTTCAACCTATTGCGGTGCGGGACGGGTAGGTCCTATATTCGTACATGAAGAAAGGGAGCGGAATGTCGGCACTAACAGCACGGACAAAGCGAGAGGAACCTGCTTCGCTAAAGAAAATCACGCCGCCGCGTCCGCGCGGACGCCCGCCCAAGGGAAGTGAAGCTCAGCTCACAGATGATATCGTCGCTGCCGCGCAGCAACTTTTTCTCCTGCACGGCTACGAGGGAACGAGTACGGACGACGTCGCCGGGGTTGCGCAGTGTTCGAAGAGGACCATGTACACCCGCTTTGCAACGAAGGCCGACCTCTTTGAAGCCGTCATCCTGAAGTTTGTAAAGGAGAAGCAGGCACACACGAGCACGTATATCGCAGGTGGGCTGTCGCTTCGGGAACGTCTTGTCAAACTGACGGAGAGGATGGTTAAGACTTTTCTCGAGCCGGACGTTCTGGCACTTTATTTTCTCATTCACAAAGAGGCTACACGCTTTCCGGAACTGGCGAGAATCGTGGAGGAGGCCGGACGCAAGCCTTCGCAGCAAATGCTGAAATCCGTTTTGGCCGAAGGCGGCGTAAAAGGCGATCTCGATTTTCTCGCCGAGCAGTTCTTCTCACTCATTCATGCGCCAGTCGTTCGCCGTGCGCTGGCAGGCAATACGGATGCGACGGAAGAGTTGCTTGAAAATGAGCGTCGCTCGGTCGACTTTTTCCTGAGAGGTTGCGGCGTAGCCGCTGATTCCTAATGTTTCCATAGGGTTGCAAACCTGGCTAAGTGGGTCGCGTTTCGACTGCCATCGCACTCGGGCAGGTTACGCCGAGGCTTCGTACGATCTCAGCGCATGGCTCTCGTGCTCGTACCCTGAACTGTCGACATCTCTAGAATTCTTATCATCTGCGTCAACCGGACATCTGATCCCTAGCCGAGCTATATGATCGGCTACCGGCGTCGCTATTTGCTGCAACGCATGTGGCTTCTTTGTGGCGCGATGAAACATCTCTTAACAAAAGAAAACCCTTCGCAGCGCCGAAGGCTGTCATGAATTCTCGCGCGGCAACACGCTGCAGCAATCAGAGAGTAGAAGTCAATATTCGCATTGGCGACATATTCCAGAAACAGGAGGCTCCAATGAGAGCAACAGACAGAAATATCCTCATCGCTGGTATAATTCTCAGCTTCGTCGGCTCGCAGGCCATGGCTAACGACCATCAGCACAAGCGTCCGAAGGACGTGGATGCCCAGTATACGCAGGAGGTCAAGCAGGCAGCCTCAACACAATACACAGATGCTCAAAGCCGGGCTGCGCAAGCAAAGAGCGAGGCGTCGCAGACTCGTGATAGCGCACGCAGTGCAGCTTCGCAGGCAAAGAGTGCGGCATCGCAGGCTCATGACAATGCGAGCAACGCAGCCTCGCAGGCAAAGAGTGCAGCATCGCAGGCTCATGACAGTGTGAGCAACGCAGCCTCGCAAGCAAGCAGCGCAGCTTCGCAGGCTCGGGAAAGTGCGCGTAGTGCAGCTTCCCAGGCAAGCAGCGCAGCATCGCAAGCCAGCGGCAGTGCCTCTGGAGCCGGCGGTCGCGGTAGCGGCAGCGGATCTCATCGATAAAGCGCATTCGGCAACCTCGGTGATGCCGATTGCGGGAGTTAACAATCTGCCGGAACATCCCTCCCTTCCGGTCTAGCCACGTTCCCATAACGGCCTGCCGAAACAGCCGATCATATCCGGCCGATCTCCCCGGATCGGCCGGGACATCTGGAAACCGATACTCCTGTATCGTTCAATGCGAGGCGGACGGAAGTAAGCAATGCCAAGCTCGACAATCGGCACGGGAGCGGCTCTGTGGAGGTATCCGATCAGCTCGCTGAATGGGGAAAGCATCCAGCGGGCGCGGCTTACCGGACGCGATCTAAACAGGGATTAGCAGTTTGCCATCGTCGACGATGAAACGGATGAACCCGTCAATCCGGCGAAAGGCAGTAGTATCCGACACCGCGGCTATTGGCCAGGCTCGGCGAGAAGGTCAGCCCGCTCGTGTCGCTGGATGGGGAGATCTGGTACCCATTCGACAGCGTCAAGCTCGCGCTGCATTTTCCGACCACTTCGGCACATCTGTATCCGCCTCTATTTTCCGGAGACGACCGGTACGTCGTCGGCGCTCAAAGACGGCGTGTTGCTCGAAGCCGGCTTCGATACGGTTGCGTCCAACAGCGACAGGACTCTTAGCTCCTGAGCCTACGATCACGCGTCCCTGTCAATTTCCTCCGGCATTACTACGACGTCTATTGCCTGCCGGAGCAACCGGACGTGCAAGGCTTCATCGGCGCGGACGCGTATCGCGCACATAAGGACCGGCGCTTCCTGAAACTTGACGATCCCGACATGAGCCGCAATCCGGCATTCCGTCTCTCCAACCCCCATACATTCCTGCTCTACGAGCGCGCATATAAGCGGATCGCGGCGCTTTACTATCACGACAGACCCAGCCTGAAAGAGATCCTCGCACGTTTCGCGTCCTACGCAGAACGACTCTCGCGGTCCCGTCGCATTCCGGCAGACCTTTCGCCTTCCCTCATCAATGCCGTGTCGGGGGCCCGCCTCCGGCATGTGGGGTGTAAAGCAGAAATCCAATGCATCCCGTAGGTGGGTCGTGGCCTTGAGTATGGACCGGATACACAGCGCGGAGCTTTGTCTTGTCCGCCTGCCCGTTCCATTCGCCGCCTGCAGCGACTCCCTTGTGGGGGGATAAGCTGCCTTTCATCGCCGTGTTCTTGGGGAACTGTCCATCAGGACAACAACCCATCAGCCAAAGAGATGAACCATGAATTTCAAAAAAACCTAGCAAGCCGGAGCCTAAAACCCCTTCCCTCCACGCCTAGTTGATCAGTGAGGTGTTAAAAAAAGAGCGGCTGATGGGCCGCCCTCCTGCATTATAATCGCGATAGCCGGCTAAGCCGGCCGTTCTTCTCCAGCTCGCGGCTTCCATGTGATTAGACGCTTTTCGGCGACATCGAGAAACAGGTCGATGATCAGAACGAACACAGCGAGGATGACAATGCCGCTGAAAACGCCTACCGCGTCGAAGTTACCTTCCGAGCGGGCGATCAAATAGCCAAGGCCGGCGGATGCGCCAAGGTACTCGCCGATGATTGCGCCGACGACTGCGAAGCCAACAGAGGTGCGGAGCGAGGAGAGAATCCAAGTTGCTGCTGCTGGGAAGTATACGTGACGAAGAAGATCGGACCGTCTCGCACCGAGAATACGTGTGTTGGACAGCACGACCGGGTTGACTTCACGCACGCCCTGCAGCGCATTGAAGAACGTCACGAAAAACACTAATGTGACCGCGAGAGCAACCTTGGACCACAGTCCGAGGCCGAGCCACAGAACGAAGATCGGAGCAAGCACAACGCGTGGGATGGCGTTGACAGCCTTGATGAACGGATCGAGGATGCGCGCTATCGAGGGGCTCAGTCCGAGCCAGACTCCGGCCGCGACGCCGAGACCCGTGCCAATGATATAGCCGAGAACTGTCTCGCTCAGAGTAATGCCGACATGTTTGTAAAAGCTCGGTTCGACAACCCAGCTGACTACCTGATTGACGATATCGTATGGCGCCGGGAAGAAGAACCGATCGATCACCCCGTATGTCACACCAAATTGCCAAGTGCCGAGAATTACGGCCAAAAGCATGATTTGGATTAGACGGACGTTAATGGCTTGCATAGCTTTTCTCCACTTCGCCCCTCAGGGACGCCCAGATATCGCGGTAGAGGGACATGAATTTCGGATCGAGTTTGATCTCCGCCACGTCTCTCGGACGTTCTAGATCGACACCGAAGCTCTCGATGACGCGGCTGCGTGGGCCAGCAGCCAGAACTATCACGCGATCCCCGAGCGCAATTGCTTCCTCGAGATCGTGTGTGATCATGACCACGGCACGCCTATCCTCTTGCCAAAGTTTCAGCAGTTCATTCTGCATCAAATGCCGTGTGTGTATATCCAACGCTGAGAAAGGCTCGTCCATGAGGATGACCTTGGGTTCGGTGATAAGCGCCTGAGCCATTTGCACGCGCTTGCGCTGGCCTCCTGACAGTTGGTGTGGGAAGCGGTTCTCGAAACCCTTTAGTCCAACTTTTTCCAGCCAGGCGATTACCTTGGGGTGACGCTCTTCTGCCGCCACGCCACGAAACATCAGTCCCAACTCAACATTCTGGTAAGCCGTCTTCCATGGCAACAACGCGTCCTGCTGGAATAGATATCCGATATTGTTTTGGACGTCCTTTACGGGCGCCCCGTCGATACAGACTTTACCCTCTGCAGGTTTTAGGAGGCCTGCGATCGCATTGAGAATGGTGGACTTGCCGCAACCCGTAGGGCCGACAATGGAAAGGAACTCGCCGTTACCAACCGTCAGATTGACGTTTTCGACTGCGACAAAAGCTCCGAACGCCATGGTGACTTTTTCAATGGTGACCATGGGAGAAAGGGTGGGCTGAGACACCGCCTCTATCTTCCTTGCTGCGTTTGACATATTTAATCCCTTAGTTTTCAACACGGCGGCCAGCGGCCTCGACGAACTTGTTGGTGTAGGTCGTATTGAGATCAATCGTGGCTTTGCCGACGCTTTCATTGAAGCTCTTGAGGACAGAGAGAGGAACGTCGAGGTCGGCAGGAGTGAATCGGCCATCCTCGGAGAATATCGCCTTCGCGCTTTCCACCGCCTTGATGTAGGTCTGCTTGTCACCCGAGACAAAATCGTCGGGAAGCTGGGCGACGATCTCCTCGGCGGAGTGCTCCTTCATCCAATGGAGTGCCTTCACTGTCGCATTGGTGACTTTCTGGATTATCTCAGGGTGTTCTTTGATGAAATCCTGGTTGGCATAGAGAACGGATGTCGGGTAGATGCCCCCGTAGACCGCCTTGGCACCTTCGTCGCTTCTCGCATCAATGAGGATTTTGCCGAGGCCACGCTCGACCACGATCGTGGCGGCGGGGTCGTAGTTGACCAGGAGGTCAATCTTACCCTGCTGCAGGGCCGCAACAGCCGCGGCTCCAGAGCCGACGCCGATAATCGAAACGTCATTGTCACTCAGGCCGTGCTGCTTGAGATAATAGCGGATGAAGAAGTCAGACGAAGAACCAGGCGAGGTGATGCCGACATTCTTTCCCTTGATTGTTTCCGGTTTCGCCGGGTCGAAATCGCTATCGTTCTTTCCCGCGAGAACAAGACCTGAATTCCTTGCCAGCTGAACGAAACCAACGACATGCTTGCCCTGCGACTGCATCTGGATCGTATGGTCGTAGAAACCGACCGCGATATCCGTCGATCTGGCGACGAGAGCCTGAAGCACTTTTGACCCTCCTTGCGCGAAGTTCTCAGTCGTGACGTCCAGGCCCTCCTCCTTATAGAAGCCGAGTCTCTCAGCGACAGGGAAGGGTAGGTTGTTTAGATTGTAGGAACCCACGCTCATGCGAACAGAATCGGCATGTGCTGTGGTGGCTAGAGATAGCGCGGTGACTACCGCTAAGATGTACGTACGCACGAGTTTTCCTCCCTATTTGCTCCGATCATCGCCGAAGCGGGTTATGCAGCGTGTTCCACACGCTCGTTCGGCTTGGCGAAGGCATAGCCTTCGAAAAGTCTTCTTGCGGTCCTGACCAGGCCCGCGACGGTCGATCCGTTTCGCGTTTCCAACTGTACGTCGATGCGTCCGCTGGGGTGTTCGATACGAACCAGCGTCGGCAGCATTTCCTCGCCGACGACCTGTGATGCTACCGTCCCTGCAGTGGTGACGGCAGTGGCAATCCCAACTGCGCCTGTGGTCGCGAGGGCCGGATGGCAGTTGTTGGGCATGAAGTATCTCACCGACAAAGTCCCGTTATTCCGAGCCGGCGAAATCAGAACGGGCTTTGGGATAACCATGTCGGACACGTTACCCATGCCCATCAAATGGCCTGCTTCGACACGGATGGAGGCGAGCCGATCGATCAGCTCGCCGTTTGCCGATAGCGACGCGGCGTCTTCATAGCCGGTCAGGCCCATGTCTTCGGCGCGAACAAGGACCATCGGAATGGCGCAGTCGATCGCCGTAACTTCGATGCCTCCGATGAAGTCCGAGGGGTTGCCGGTGGGAAACAGCTTTCCTGTCTTGGCTCCGGCCGCATCCAGGAAGGTGAGGGCAATCGGAGCAGCTAGGCCCGGCACGCCATCAATCGACGCGTCGCCAAGATAGATTACCTCACCTTTTCGGGTCGGAACCTTCGCTTCGATTATTTTTCCCGTGTTTACGTTATGAATGCGCACGAGCGTGTCGAAATCGGAAGCTTTGACAAGACCGGCCTCGATTGCGAACGGACCGACCGCTGCAAGCATATTGCCACAATTCGGCGAGTAATCCACGATCTGCCTATCGGTTCGTACCTGCGCAAACAGATAGTCTACGTCCGCTCCGGGAACGCTAGGCGGACCAATGATCGCAACTTTCGACGTCACGGGGTTTCCTCCTCCGATTCCATCAATCTGCAGCGGATGCCCTGATCCCATGATGGACAGCAGCGCTGCGTCGCGACGGGCTTGATCAGCAGGCAAATCAGATGCCAGAAAGAACGGGCCTCGCGAAGTGCCACCGCGCATAAGGACGCAAGGTATGCGTATCAGATCGTTCATTACATGCCCTCGAATATTGCGAAATTCGGATTAATTCGTTTGCTTATTGCAATATGCGGAACGGAGGCCTATTTGTTAAATGCAATATTTGAGGGGATTATTGCGATATGAGCATCAATTGCGAAATGCTGGACCTCCGTGCTTTTCAAGCTGTCGTAGACCTTGAAAGCTTTCATCGAGCTGCTGAGGCTCTCAATATTTCGCAGCCGGCTCTCACGCGGCGAATTCAGAAGCTCGAACAGTCGATTGGTGCGCCTTTGCTGGATCGGACGACCAGACACGTAGCTGCCACGGCGACGGGGCAAGAGCTACTTCCGCTGGTGAGGCGGATGCTCGAGGAGTTCGATGGTTCCCTGTTTGCCCTAAAGGACGGGGGCGCACAGCGGCGCGGATTGATCACGATGGCATGTGTTCCGACCGCAGCATTCTATTTTCTTCCGACGGTCATCAGGCAGTTTGGTGCAGATTATCCCCATATCAGGCTGCGTATCCGCGATCTAACAGCCAATGAGGGGCTACAGGCGGTGGCGCGCGGGGAGGTCGAGTTTGGTATCAATCTGATGGGAAATTCGGACCCGGATCTTTCCTTCGAACCCTTGATCGATGACCCATTCGTGCTTGCCATGCGCAAGGATCACCCTCTCGCAGCCCATGATCAGTTGAATTGGGGGCAACTCGATGGCTATCCTCTAGTAGTCGTCGACCGCTCAAGCGGTAATCGGGCGCTTTTGGACGGCGCTCTTGCGAAACATAATCTTCGGTTGAACTGGTTCTATGAGGTCACTCATCTCAACACGTCGCTTGGTCTCGTCGAAGCAGGGCTCGGCATCTCCGTTCTGCCCCGATTGGCGACGCCCCAAGAAGAACACCCCTACTTGGTCTCACGCCCAATCATCGATCCGGTGGTAACCCGTACCATCGGGATTGTCCGGCGGCGTGGCGCCCCGCTGTCGCCCGCCGCCGAAAAGTTCATTGAGGTGCTTTTGAAGACGTGGAAGCGCGACACTCTCGCACCTGATGCTGCCTAACCCTTGGTGCTGCGTGTCCTACAGAAATGTCACGGAGAGGTCTTCATTGCGGCGCACGTTGGCGTGACTAGTTTTGATTTCGGCACCGTCGATGGTGGCAATTAATCTCTGAAGCTTTTTCGGAAAAGTGCGTTGAGACCGGCAATGACGGCCGATGCTGCCTCGTTGCCGACTATTCCGGCGTTGACGCGGTCAGACGCCTCCTGCTGAAAGCCTATATAGCCATCGTGTCTCGGGCGTACTCCACCGACATTGTAAGTTGCCCGCGTTGCGCTACAGAAATCCGCTGCTGCAGCGTTGACGGCATTATCCTCCCAGGCCGCCGGATGCGGCGTAGAGGCATTTCTGGACGTCGGAACTCGCCACCCAATACACAAAATCGATTGCCTCGTCGGGGTGTTGGGAATAGGAGGAGGCCGCCAACTCGGCACCGCCCAGCACGGAGCCTTTGGGGCCGCCATTGCCGGCAATAGGTGGCGACGGCCATCATGCTGTGCGCCAAGCATTTAGCCGCCAGCCCGATGTCAGCTGAATTCCATTGCAAATGCAGGAAGCAAGCGTGCTAAGGCATGCTCGCTTCCACTGTCTGCTTTTCAATTGGGCGGGGCTGCACCAGCTTCATGACGAATACGAAGAAAACGGGCACGAAGAACACTGCCAATACGGTGGCCGTTATCATCCCTCCCATTACGCCAGTGCCAATCGCGCGCTGGCTTGCCGATCCCGCACCGCTGGCCACGACTAGCGGGACAACACCTAGAATGAAAGCGAAAGAGGTCATCAGGATGGGGCGCAGGCGCAGATAGGCCGCCTCGATGGTCGCATCGATCAGGCTCTTTCCGGACGCTCTCAAATCCTTGGCAAATTCGATGATCAGAATTGCGTTCTTCGCCGAGAGGCCCATGACCGTGATCAAGCCCACCTTGAAGTAGACATCATTGGGCATGTCTCGTAGCGTCACGGCGGCGACGGAGCCGACGATGCCCAGCGGGACAACCATCATGACCGAGATCGGGATGGACCAGCTTTCATAGAGTGCCGCCAGGCACAGGAAAACCAGCAGGCATGAAAGGCCGAGAAGCATCGGCACCTGCGAACCGGATTGGATTTCCTGCAGGGTCTGCCCGGTCCACTCATATCCGAAGCCGGCGGGCAGGCCCGAGGCGATCCGCTCCATTTCGGCAATGGCATCGCCCGAGGAACGACCGGGGGCCGCCTGTCCGCTGATGCGAATGGTCGGGAAGCCGTTGTAACCAACCAACTGGGTCGGGCCCTTCGTCCATTCGTATCTGGCAAAAGCGGAAATGGGAACCATCTCGCCATTGGTATTGCGTACGCCCATGTTCAGGACGTTCCGGATATCGCCTCGCTTGTCGGCGTCCGCCTGCACAGTGACGCGCTGCATGCGCCCGGTATTGGGGAAATCGTTGACGTAAGAGGAGCCAAGATTGACCGCGATCGTCCGGTTGATGTCCTCATAGGTCACCCCGTAGGTATTCGCCTTCTCGCGGTCGATATTCAGCACCATCTGCGGCGCGTCGGCAAGGCCGTCGACGCGAACGCCGGAAAGAATGGAGCTCTTTCTCGCCTCGGCGAGTACCTGATCGCGGGCGGCGTTCAGCGCTTCCACCCCCTTGTTGGACCGATCCTGGAGTCTGAAGGTGAAACCGTTGGTCGTGCCCAGCCCGGGAATTGACGGCGGCGTTACCGCATAGGCGATAGCGTCCTTGATTATCTGGAAGCCTCCGGTGAGAGCTCGAGCCAGAAGAGGCGACGCCTGTTCGGCGGAGCGTTCGCTCCAGTTCTTGAGTGTGATGAATCCCAAGCCAGCATTCTCCCCGGCGCCAGCGAAGCTATATCCATTGATTGTCACAACGCGATTGACCGCCGGACTAGCCATGACGATCTGCTCGACCTGCTGAATGGATTCCGCCGTTCTTGCGGACGTGGCGTCTGCCGGGGCTTGAACCTGTGCCAGCAAGGTGCCCTGGTCCTCGATGGGCAGAAAGTCGGATGGCAGGCGGAGGAAGAGATAGGCCGTCACACCTGCCACCAGCAAGTAAACCACCATCACACGCCCGCTGCTTCGCACAAGCTTGCCAACGAAGCCCGCATACTGGCGGGAGCCTGTATCGAAAGACCGATTAAACCAACCGAAGAAGCCTTTCTTGGTATGCGCATGGCCCTTCTCCACGGGCTTGAGAATGGTGGCGCAGAGTGCCGGCGTCAACGAGAGAGCAAGAAAAGCGGAAAACAGGATGGCGGCGACCATCGTCAGTGAGAATTGCTGGTAGATAACGCCGACCGCACCGGGGAAGAAGGCCATCGGGATGAAAACCGAGGTCAAAACCAGCGTGATACCGATGACCGCTCCGGTAATCTGGCTCATTGCCTTTCGCGTCGCTTCTTTGGGCGAAAGGCCTTCCTCCGCCATGATGCGCTCGACGTTTTCGACGACGACGATTGCATCGTCGACTAGGATGCCGATCGCAAGCACCATGCCGAACATCGTGAGCACATTGATCGAAAAGCCGAGGACAAGCATGATGCCGCAAGCACCGAGCAAGGCTATGGGCACGACGAGGGTCGGGATGAGCGTGTAGCGGATATTCTGGAGAAACAGGAACATCACGACGAAGACGAGCACAACCGCTTCCAGCAGCGTGTATAGGACTTTTTCGATCGAGATCGTGATGAACGGAGTTGTGTCGTAGGGAATGGAATATTCGATGTCCTGCGGGAACGACGTTGCAAGATCATTCATGCGCTCGCGGATGGCCTGTGCTGTGGTCAATGCGTTGGCGCCTGCCGCCAGTTCGATCGACACTCCGGCCGCCGGTCTTCCGTTGATCCGCGTCGATGTATTGTAGTTTTCCGCGCCGACCTCGATTCGGGCGACATCGCGAAGCCGGACGGTCGAACCGTCAGGTTGCGCCCTCAGCACGATATCGCCGAATGCGTCCGGCGTTGCGAGCTGCCCCTTTATCAGCAACGAGGTTGTGGTGCGCTGGTCCGGGCTGGGTGCTGCGCCAATTCGCCCGGCCGCGACTTGAGCGTTCTGCTCTCTGACGGCATTGGTGATATCGACCGGTGTTAGGTTGAAGCCTAGCAATTTGTCCGGATCGACCCAGATGCGCATGGCGCGCTCGCTGCCGAAGAGCTGCGCATTGGCGACGCCCGGAACGCGCCGGAGTTCGTTGACGACGTTGCGGCTCATATAGTCGCCGAGCGTGAGGCCGTCGGTCGCACCGGTTTTCGAAGTGAGGGCGACGAGCAGCAGTGTACCGCCGCCGGCGGCCTCCACGTTAATGCCTTGCTGGACGATGGCGGATGGCAGTCGGGATTCGACCCTGCGCACGCGGTTTTGCACTTCGACAGCGGCAGCCTCGGCGTCGGAACCGGGTTTGAATGTCGTGGTGATGCTGATCGCGCCCGCCGCGTCGGAGGTCGACTCGTAGTACAGCATACCCGGTATGCCGTTCAGCTCCTCCTCGATCAGCCGGGTGACGCCCTCATAGGTGTCCGCGGGGGAAGCGCCGGGATATGTCGCCGAGATCTTGATCTGAGGCGGGGCGACACGTGGATACTGCGAGATCGGCAACAAGGCGACGGAGATCGCGCCACCAAGCATGATCGCAATCGCGATCACCCACGCGAAGATGGGGCGGTCGATAAAAAATGACGGCATGGATTACCCCTTCGCCTGCTGCAAGCCTCGTGACATTTGGGGGGCGACCCAAGGTGCAGTCTTTACTTTTGCGCCTGGTGTGATCTTCTGGAAGCCTTCGACCACGACCTCCTCGCCTCCGTTCAGTCCATTGATGATCACCCAGCGCCCATCGACGGCCCAGCCGACCGTCACGTCGCGCACTTCAATTTTGTTTTCGCCGTCAACCACAAAGAGTTGTGCCTTGCCCGCGGTGTTGTGCTGGACGGCCTGTTGGGGAACCGCGAGCGCCTTGTTGAGAGACGCTTGCTCGATTCTTCCCCGGACATACATACCCGGTAGCAGATCCATGCTGGGATTGGGGAACTCGCCGCGCAGGATCACCTGTCCGGTTGCAGAATTGACCGAAGCCTCCGAGAACAGCAGCTTGCCGTCGTGAGTGTAGACCTTGCCCGATTCCGCAGTGAGCTTCATCGGCACATTTTGCGAGGGATCGGCATTCAACTGCCCTTGGGCAACAGCATTCTTCAATGCAATGAGCTTGTCTGCAGGCTGACTGAAGTCGGCATAGACCGGATCGATTTGCGCGACGGTAGCCATGACATCGGAAGTCGGAGAAACGAGAGCCCCTTCCGTCACAAGCGCACGACCGATGCGGCCGGAAATTGGAGACCGTACCTCCGTATATTGAAGGTCGAGTTGAGCTGTCTGCAAATCCGCCTCGGCGCGTTCGACATCCGCATCGCTCTGCGACAGGGCGGCCACGGCGCTTTCCGCATCCTCGGCGCTGGTCACGTTGTTCTTGCGCAACTCCTGCTGGCGGACTGCCTTCACGGAAGCGAGCTGTTGCGCGGCGTTGGCGGAATCGAGTGTCGCCTGCGCCGATCGCACCTTGGCTTTGAACGGTTCCTGATCGAGTACATAAAGGACGTCACCCACCCTGACCGTAGAGCCTTGCTCAAAGACCCGCTTAAGGACAATTCCCGTGACGCGCGGTCTGATCGCTGCGGTCATCATCGGCGATATCCGGCCCGGAAGCTCGCTAACGACGGGCAGCCTTTCTGGCTTCACCTCGACGACAGCAACACTCGGCTCCGGCGTGGGCGGCTTTTGGGATGCTGACTGCTCCGTACATGCGCCGAGCATAACCATGCATAAGGTGGCGGCAGCATATGTCGTTCTCAACCGGGGCATATTACGCAGAGATCCTTTGAGGCCGAAGCCTATGAGTTTCCAGGTGCCGCTGCGACCGGTGAGGCAGATGCCAATGAGGTCGCTTGCATAAAGTTGCGGCGCCATGTATCTTGATCATAAATTAACTTGATTGTCAAGATATAATGAGGTGAACGCGATGCACGACATCTTCGAGCGAAAGGAAAAATTCCTGCGCGTCGGAACTGCGTTACAGAAAATGGCACGCAAAATAGAGGAGGCTTTTGCCCAAACTGCGCGCGAACAGCACCTACATCCAACGGATTTGAGTTGCATTGCGCTGCTCTTGCTTGACCCCAGACCAATCAGCCCGACGGAAATTAACTCCTACCTTGGGCTGACGTCTGGTTCTGGAACGGCGTTGCTCGATCGATTGGAAAAAGCCGGTTATATACGGCGCGCACCAAATCCGCGGGATCGCCGGGGCGTCTGTATCACCCTTAACGAGGAGGCCGCTCGCGAACCCATCAATCATTTGCGAAAGTTGCAAACGCAGTATTATCATGTAACCGACAGGTTTTCGAACGAAGAGCTTGATACAATCCATGCGTACCTTGAGGGGATTGCCAATCTAGCATTCAAAGTTGACAAGATCGACGATGACAGGCGGGCCTAGATTGAAAGCTGAGTAGAATTGACAAACTGAATATGGTCAGAAGGCTTATCGATATTTCGGTCGCTATCGACAATCACACATTGGCGGACCCGCCGGTCATGAAGCCGTTGATCCGATACCGTGACCATAGCCAAGGTGCCGAGGATGTTCGGATGTTCTTTCCGGGCCTTCAATCTTCTGATCTGCCTGACGGACAGGAATGGGCAATCGAGGAGGTCACCTTGACGACGCATAACGGCACGCACCTCGATGCTCCATGGCACTTTCATTCGACAATGGATGGTGGCTCGAAAGCGATCGCCATAGACGAAGTGCCGCTCGAATGGTGTCTTCAGCCGGGTATAAAGCTCGACTTCCGCCACTTCCCTGATGGCTACGTGGTAACTTCAAGCGACGTCGAGGCAGAGCTGAAACGCATAGGGCATCAATTGAGCCCGCTCGAAATCGTACTGGTGAACACTGCCGCCGGTGCCGCCTATGGCGAACCCGGCTACGTCGCAATGGGCTGTGGCATAGGGCGGGAGGCGACGCTTTATTTGCTGGAACGGGGAATCCGCGTTACCGGCACCGACGCCTGGAGCTGGGATGCGCCTTTCATTCACACTGCCAAACGTTATGCCGAAAGTCAGGATCCGACGATCATCTGGGAAGGGCACAAGGCGAGCCGCGAGATCGGCTATTGCCATCTTGAGAAATTGGCCAATCTCGACCAGTTGCCCGATAAGGGATTTCTGGTTTCCTGTTTTCCTGTGAAGATCGAAGGTGCATCCGCGGGCTGGACGCGTGCGGTTGCCATTCTTGACGCCTAGGCTTGTGCCATGATGGTGGCTTGGCTGGTTGTCGATGCGCTGAGCAGCAGGGATAAACATCGCAAAAGCGGTGTACCAATTTCTCTCAGAAATGAGATCTAACTTTCACTGGATCGTCAGGATGGTTCCATAAATCCGATTATCTGTTATTTAGCCGACTAATTGGATTGGTTCGGCATGAACTCACAGATCCTGAAGGACGCGCTTGTCGATTTGGCCGAACAGGTTGGATTCGCCGGCTATGCTTATCTCAACCTGCAACATGGGCATACGCTGGCAGTCTCCAACCACGATCCAGAATGGCAGGCGGTACGCTTTGAGCGAAACTACACGGACCTCGATCCGGTCGTTAATCGCGCGAAATCTATAAAGCGTATTTTCAATTGAACAGGGGAAAAGGAAGGGGCGCGCCTCTCCACGCCAGAACGGGCATTCTATGCAGACGCGGCAGATTTCAGAATTCGATCCGGCATCACCATTCCGGTCAAGACCGCCCATGGCGCGTTATCGATGTTCACCCTAGCATCCGACAAGCCGACGATCGAGATAGACAGAGACTTCCGAAGGGACTGGGCATGATGACCATAGGCCGCTTTGGGTGGGCTACCATAAACGGCGTCCACGCCCGTTAGGATGACATATTCAACCATATGCCCGTAGGAAGAAAATTGCGGTCGTCAGTATCGCAAGCAGGATTGTCCCCAAGCGGATCGCTGCCGCAGGCAGCCGGCGTCCGATTTGGGCGCCAATCCATCCACCGGCAGCGGCTCCGAGCAACAACGGCACGCACTCTCGCCAACTAATTGCACCCGCAAAGACAAACACCACGACCGCAATTCCGTTGGCTGCACTGACCATAAGCGTCTTTGGCGGATTCAGGGCCTTCATGTCCGCGTCGTCCAAAATGCTCCATGCCGCCATCATCATCAAACCGACAGCGCCGCCGAAATAGCCGCCGTAAATTCCCAGCAGAAATTGCAGCCCGACGATCGTGGTGAGGTTCACTCGCAATCGCTTTCGCAATGCAGGCCCAATCCTTCGTCCAATCGCGAGCATGATGGTTGCGATAAGCAACAGCCAGGGCAAGATTCCTTCAAAGACCGACGAGGGTGTCCAGAGGAGGAGGACGCTCCCTGCCAACCCTCCGAAAAATGTCGCGATTGCAATCGGCCGAAGGGGTACGCCGCAGATATCTCCCAGACCGTATCTATAGACCCAACAGCTCGCCAACCCTCCCGGAAATAGAGCGAATGTGCTGGTCGCATTTGCGGCAACCGACGGGACTCCCACGGCCATCAGGGCAGGCAGAGAGACGAAGGACCCTCCGCCTGCCAAGGCGTTCATACCTCCGGCCAAAATGCCGGCAAAGAAAAGTAGGGGATCAACCAAGGGCCCTCATGACCTCCGAACGTAAATAAGCGTCAATCTTCATATTTCTGACTTATGCGAGTAGCCGTAACGCGGAGGGCGCAATTACGATTCCCATGTGTGTCCGACGAACAAGTAGCGCCGGCGGAACCGCTATCAGCTCTCTTGACAACCAGCGGGTCTTTTGCACCACCTGCTCGCAAGCGCATTTTTGCGCATCAAGTGACAAAGCGTGGGACCAACTATGATAGATTCAACACTCTTTTGAGGCGGGCCATAATTCGCGGGCTCACGTCGCCGCCACATTCCACCGCACGGATCTCCGTTGTCGTCAGCCCGGTGATGATCGCGACCTCATCCATCCCGTAGCCGACCGACACACGCTTTTGCCTGAAGATATCGCCAAATCCGGGGGCAGTGGCCTTTCGTTCGATGTCGTCCAAATTCGTATGTTTGCCAGACATTCATGCCTCCTTGGCAATTTTCTAGTTCATCACGCAAAAAGGATCAGTAGATCCTTGGCATCGATCTGGTCGCCGGCGCGCACCAGCACCTCGGAGATCGTGCCGTCCTTTTCGGCGTGCAGCGCCGTCTCCATCTTCATGGCTTCGATGGAAACGAGCACATCGCCGGCCTTGATCGCCTGGCCGGGCGAAACGAAGACCGTGGAGATGACGCCTGGCATCGGTGCGCCGACATGCGCGGCATTGCCGGTCTCGGCCTTGCGGCGGATAGCACTGCCAGACGCGCCATGGGCGCGATCCGGCACCTTGATGCGGCGCGGCTGGCCGTTGAGCTCGAAGAACACCGTTACCATGCCCTTCTCATCGGTCGCCGTCATCGCCTGGTTGACGATGACGAGCGTCTTGCCCCTCTCGATTTCGGCAAAGAGCTCGTCGCCTTCCTTCAGGCCGTAGAAATAGGCCGGCGTCGGCAGCACCGAGACCGGACCATAGGTGTCGGCTGCCAGCGCATAGTCGGTGAAGACCTTCGGATACATCAGGTAGGAGGCGAATTCGAAATCATCGACCTTGCGCTCCAGCTTGGTCTCGATGACCTTACGCTCCGCATCGAGATCGGCCTCAGCCAGCAGCGAGCCCGGGCGAACGACATAGGGCTTGTCACCCTTCAGCGCCTTCTTCTGCAGCGCCTCCGGCCATCCGAACGGCGGCTGGCCGAGATCACCCTTCAGCATGGAAACGACCGAATCCGGGAAGGCGATATCCTTGGCCGGGTTTTCGACATCGGCAACCGTCAGATCCTGGCTCACCATCATCAGCGCCATATCGCCGACAACCTTGGAGGACGGCGTCACCTTGACGATATCGCCAAACATCTGGTTGGCGTCGGCATAGGCCTGCGCCACCTGGTGCCAGCGGGTTTCCAGGCCCAGCGAACGGGCCTGTTCCTTGAGATTGGTGAACTGACCGCCGGGCATTTCGTGCAGATAGACTTCCGAGGCCGGCCCCTTGAGATCGCTTTCGAAGGCGGCGTACTGGTGGCGCACGGCTTCCCAGTAGAAGGAGATGCGGCGGATCCATTCGGGATCGAGGCCGGGATCGCGCTCGGAGCCTTTAAGGGCTTCGACGATCGAGCCAAGGCAGGGCTGCGAGGTATTGCCCGACAGCGCATCCATCGCCGCATCGACCGCATCGACGCCGGCATCGATCGCCGCGAGCACGGTTGCGGCCGCAATGCCCGACGTGTCATGCGTATGGAAATGGATCGGCAGGCCGGTCGCCTCGCGCAGCGCCTTGAACAGCACCTTGGCCGCCGCCGGCTTCAGGAGGCCCGCCATGTCCTTCAGGGCGATGATATGGGCGCCGGCCTTTTCCAGCTCGACGGCGAGATCGGTATAATATTTCAGATCGTATTTCGGGCGGGCGGAATTGAGGATATCGCCCGTATAGCAGATCGCCGCCTCGCAGAGCTTGTTCTCTTCGGCAACGGCATCCATCGACACGCGCATGTTCTCGACCCAGTTCAGGCAATCGAAGACGCGGAAGAGGTCGATGCCGCCCTTGGCCGCCTGGCGGACGAAGTATTTCACGACATTGTCGGGATAGTTGGTGTAGCCGACACCGTTGGCGCCGCGCAAAAGCATCTGCAGGAGCAGGTTCGGCGCGCCCTCGCGGATCAGCGACAGACGCTCCCACGGATCTTCCGTCAGGAAGCGCATGGAGACGTCGAAAGTGGCGCCGCCCCAGCATTCCAGCGACAGCAGTTGCGGCAGCGCGCGCGCATAGGTGCCGGCGACGCCGGCGATGTCGTAGGTGCGCATGCGCGTCGCCAGCAGCGATTGGTGGCCGTCACGCATCGTCGTGTCGGTCATCAGTACGCGCTTTTCGCCGCGCATCCATTCGGCGAATTTCTGCGGGCCGAGCTTGTCGAGCAGCTGCTTGGTGCCATCGGGAATATTGCTGTCGATATAGGGCAATACCGGCTCGGCAACCTTCGGCGAGGGCGCGGGACGACCGCGCGTTTCCGGATGGCCGTTGACGGTGACGTCAGCGAGATAGGTCAGAAGCTTGGTGGCGCGGTCCTGGCGCTTGACCTGCTGGAACAGTTCCGGCGTCGAATCGATGAAGCGCGTCGTGTAGCTGTTGTCGCGGAATTTCTCGTGCGTGATGATCGCTTCGAGGAAGGTGAGGTTCGTCGCCACGCCGCGAATACGGAATTCGCGCAGCGCACGGTACATGCGGGCGATCGCCTCCTGCGGGTTCGGCGCCCAAGCCGTCACCTTCACCAGCAGCGGATCGTAATAACGGGTGATGATCGCACCGGTGTAGGAGGTGCCGCCGTCGAGACGGATGCCGAAGCCCGAGGCCGAGCGATAGGCGGTGATGCGGCCGTAATCCGGGATGAAGTTATGTTCCGGATCTTCCGTCGTCACACGGCACTGCAGCGCATGGCCGTTGAGACGGATGTCTTCTTGGCGTGGAACACCCGATTCCGGCGTACCGATGGCAAAACCGTCGAGAATATGGATCTGCGCCTTGACGATATCGATGCCGGTGACGACTTCGGTCACCGTATGCTCGACCTGGATGCGTGGATTGACTTCGATGAAGTAGAATTTGCCGGTATCGGCGTCCATCAGATATTCGACGGTGCCGGCGCCGATATAATTCGTCGCTTTGGCGATCTTCAGCGAATGGGACGCCAGCTCCTGACGCTGCGCGTCGCTGAGATAGGGGGCCGGTGCGCGCTCGACGACCTTCTGGTTACGGCGCTGGACCGAACAGTCGCGCTCGAACAGATGCACGACATTCCCATGCGTGTCGCCGAGAATCTGGCTTTCGACGTGGCGGGCACGCTCGACGAGCTTTTCGAGATAGACCTCGTCCTTGCCGAAGGCAGCCTTCGCCTCACGCTTGGCTTCCGTCACTTCCTTGGCGAGATCGGCCTCGGAGCGGATGACGCGCATGCCGCGCCCGCCGCCGCCCCAGGATGCCTTGAGCATGACCGGATAGCCGATCTCCGCCGCCATCTTGGCCACTTCGGTCATATCTTCAGGCAAAGGCTCGGTTGCCGGCACGACGGGCACGCCGACCGAGATTGCGAGATTGCGGGCCGCGACCTTGTTGCCGAGCTGACGCATCGTATCGGCGCGCGGGCCGATGAAGATGATGCCGGCGGCATCGCACGCATCGACGAATTCCGGGCTTTCCGACAGCAGGCCGTAGCCCGGATGGATGGCATCGGCACCGGAAAGCTTGGCAACGCGGATGATCTCGTCGATCGACAGATAGCTCTCGATCGGCCCGAGATCGCGGGCAAGATGCGGACCGCGGCCGACCTGATAGCTCTCATCCGCCTTGAAGCGATGCAGCGCGAGTTTGTCTTCCTCGGCCCAGATGGCCACCGTTTTTATGCCAAGCTCGTTGGCGGCGCGGAATACGCGGATGGCGATTTCGGAACGGTTGGCAACCAGTATTTTGGATATGGGCAACTGATGCTCCAGTCCTGAAGTTGGAGGGGCATGATCCTCGGTGAAAGAGTGTTAAGTCTCTCGTGCCATCAGATGTGAACTTGCGCAGTCTCAAATCGCCGGCCGGGAGCCGGATACCGTTAAAACTGTATTCTCGAACCTCAGGCCGCAGGCTCTTCAGCAGCTTTCCTGCTTGTTGCCGGCCGGGCGGGACCAGATTTCACGAGTGTCGTACCGCCGATAATCAAGGCAAGCGCGACGCCATCCGTCCAATAGATGTCCTCATTGAGGAAGATTGCCCCAATCGCCATTCCGACGATCGGAATGAGATAGTTGACGGTCGACGAGAACGCAGCATTTGCCCGCTTCGACAATGCCAACAGAGACAGCCAGCCCAATGCAGTGCTGACGGTTCCGAGCGCAACGCAGGCGTAAACGACTTCCATCGGCACAGGCCTGGCAAAATCGGAAAAATTGATAAAGGGCGCGAGCGTAATTGCTGCCACGACAAGGCTGAAAGTAGCAGTACCAAGCTCATTTGTGGGGCGAAAAAAGCGAACCGAAACGATATTAACCGCGATGCAGATCGCTGCCAGCGTCAACGCACCCAAGCCGTACAGCATGCCTGCATTCAGATTTATCTTCCCGCGGGCATAAACAATCGCGAACACGCCGGCAAAGCCGATTGCCAACCCAACCACTGCACGGGAGGTGAGCTTCTCATCAGGCAAGCACACGTGGGCAACCAACGCGGAAAACATCGGTGTAAGCGCCATCATCACTGAGGCGAGACCGCTGGGGACGGTTTCCTGGCCAAGGGTCATGAGACCAAACGGAATGGAATTCCCAATGAGAGCAAAAACCAGAATTGGCTTCCAATCGCGAGCTAGCCAACCAACTCCTTGTATCGAGAACGCTGCCCAGGCAAGCAATGCTATTGCCCCAATCGCGAAACGCAGAAACGCTACCGTGCCACTTGACATAGCCGTGAAGGCGACGGTTGTGAGGCTATACGCGCTGCCCCGACAAAGTGCGAAAGTGACCAGTAGCAGTACGCTGGTGCCAATTGTTCGATCTAGTTTCATGGTCTCTGGTCGATTCTGAAAGTCGTGGGCCGAAGAAGGTCGCACAGGTCGATGATGGCAAAACTCTAAATCGCCACGAGACATGAAGCAAATTCGCTTTGGTCATAAAGAAAATGAATGCTGCTCATTATTGCGCGGTCGCACGCTATTGCGCGCTGCCGACAACCATGCGTTCTATCCTCACTGCCGGGCTCGGTGCGATAAAGGCCGTCGATAGCTGAGGTGCCTGGGATGCCGAAACAGCATCCGGCGGTCGGTTCTGTTAGCCACGTCTGACCAAAGGGCTGACAGTTCGAGCAGCTTCCTTGCGCTTTTGTCGGTCCGCATAGATCTCTTCGATCAGACCCTTTAGCCAGGTCGTTGCCGGATCGGTCGCCATTTGCTTGTGGATGATCAACGAAATCGGCATGACAGGAAGCGTGATAGGAGGGTCGACCAAACAAACTTCGCTTTTGTCATCAAGGTTCAAGAGCATGCTATCCGCACAATGCGTTATCAGGTCGGATCCGCGTAAGACCCACGGGATTACGAGATAGCTGGGTATCTTCGCAGCCACGCTTCGTTGGAGCCCCAATTCGCGAAGCGCCTTGTCGGCCAGTCCTTCAGACATTCCATCGGCGGAAATTTGAATGTGTGTGGCAGCCAGGTAGCGCTCGAGAGTGAGAGGTTGGCTCAGCAATTGGCTGCCACTCCATATCGCACACATCAGGTTGTCTCGCCCAATCTCAGATAGCAGCAGATTCTGATCGTCTTGGTCGAAGTTGAGAATAATCGCGCAATCGAGCTTTCTCGTTAGTACGAGCCGCCCGACCTCCTCCTTTGAGGTTGGCATCACATTGAGGGTCGCGTGTGGGGCCTCTGCGCGGAAATGCCGGATCAGTTCCGGGATGACCAGCGCTCCGTGGTAGTCGATAAGGCCCACCCGAAAAGCTCGCCTGGTTTGACTCGGCACGAAGAGCTGATAGCGATCGATAGTCGCTCTAATGCTGGCAAGTGCGTCTGAAATTTCGGCAGCCAATTCGATAGCACGCGGCGTCGGTTTCATTGAACCACCGTCACGGACGAATAGTTTATCTTTGAACAATTCCCTCAGCTTGCCGAGTGAATGGCTTACCGCCGACTGCGTGCGCCCCAGGCGCTCGGCCGCTAAGGTTACGTTGCCTTCCCTCATCAGCACGTCAAATACGCGAAGAAGGTTGAGATCGATTGCGCTGAAGTTCATCAAATCCTCCAAGCGGAATGAGCAGCATTCATTTTCTCAATTAGCACATCGAATTTGCCTCATCCACCTTCGGCATCTACTATCGACGAGCGATCAGACGTGCAAGTCCGATTGGGAAAACGAAAGTTGTAGCTATGGACGATCAAAAATTAAACAATGTGCGCAGCGACATCACTTATTTGGCAAATAAGATTTATGTCGACAACGCAGCTGTAACGCCAGTTCCAACGCGCGTTCGCATAGCCAGTCAACATTACGATAAGATCATTGCAGATCAACTTCGCGACGCAAAAGAGGTTTCGAAACCCTACTTTGACAGAGGCCGCGAGCTTGCGGCGAAGCTCGTGGGTTCGTCATCGAAAAACGTCGCCTACGTGCAAAATACCTCCCATGGCCTCTCACTGGTGGCGCTCGGAATTGATTGGCGTGAGGGAGACAACTTGGTTGTCTGCGCGCAGGAGTTCCCCTCGAACTACCTTTGCTGGATTCAACTGGCTTCGAAAGGCGTCGACGTTCGCCTGATATCTTCACAGGAAGGGCGCCTGGATCCGGATCAGATCAGGTCGGCGATGGATAGCCGCACCCGCGTTCTCGCGCTGAGCCATGTCCAGTTTTTCAGCGGTTTCCGAGCGGACGTAGCTACTTTGGGAGCCTTGTGTTCAGAATTCGGCGCATTGCTCGTCGTTGATGGCACGCAGTCGATTGGTGCGATCAATCTGGATGTCGGGGCCGCCGGTGTCGACGTCCTTGTTGTAAGTGCCCATAAATGGCTCATGGGGCCACGGGGGGTTGGTTTTGCTACCTTCTCGGAGCGGGCGCTTGCGGAAATCACCCCGACGATCGTGGGATGGCTAAGTGTTAACGACCCATTTGCGTTTCATCGGCAACTCGACTTTTTGCCCGATGCACGGCGGTTCGAGCCGGGGACCGCGAATGGATCCGGGATTCTGGGGCTAGCCGAGCGACTTGCACAGATCGACGAACTCGGCATCGATTGGATTGAGAACCGGGTCTTGGACCTGAATGAAAAGCTCTGCGAAATCGCGCTGCGTCATGGGATTGAACCCGTACATCAGTTCGAACGCAGATCGCGGTCGGGTATCGTTCTCCTCAGGAAACCTGGCATAGGTGCGATGGCGATGCACTCGGCATTGGCAGCTCAAGGGATTTTTGCAAGCATTCGGAGCGAAGCTATCAGGATATCCCCTCACTATTATAATACCGTGGACGAGATCGAGGAGATTATCTCAGTTATGGTTGCGACCAAAGCTGAAGTAGATTTACTTTGTGATAAATGATTATAAATAAAATAAAGTAGCCTGTCAGATTGGCCTCGTAAGAAATTATGAGGCCATATTCATATTTATCTATTTATAATATATCATACTATTCACAATAGTATTGCAGCATGATATAGATATATTTGAACTTTACGCAATTTTAATTAAGATATTTTCCCGGTCAGCATGGTTTGTTCACCGCTTCTGGAGGAAGCGGCGGTCTCGCATCGCAACGAGATCGAAGAAGTATGTGTGCGAGCTGACGAAGATCGGAAGAGGACAGCGCGAGAGCAACGTCAGGTCGCCGCCTTGGCCGCTGGTCTTGAAGAACTGTCGCAAGGAAACCTAGTCTACCGGTTGGCAGATGCGTTCCCAGACGAATACACGGCAAACTACAACACGTGGTTCGCATGCCCAAGCACCTTTCGTCACTCGGCGGTTCGATTGCATTAGCCGCCGGCTGAATGAATGCAGTTTCTGGCCTTAGGTCGCTGTTGTCGGCGACGGTCGGTGGCGGCGCCCTTCCGGGCGAAATGGCCGGCGCGCAGGCAATGCCATGCTATTTCAAACGGGTAAGCGGTCAGTTCAAAACTCTGAAACTGCAGCTGAAACCGTAGACCTGATGACCTACGGTATAATGAATAATATGCATGTTTCGTATGATAAACATCGATTTGACTAATTCATTGACCGGCGCGATTATTTTCAGGCAACCAATAAAGGGGAAGCTGAAAATGTCAAAAATGATCTACAGTGCGCTCGTTTTCGGAGGAATCATCGCGGCCAACTCGGCGTGGGCCGACGATCTGCCGAAAAGCGACGATGTCGCCACAACCGGGAAGCTGACCATCCTCAGCACGATGGATTATGCTCCTTTCGAGTTTCTCGACAAGGACGGGAAACCCGCAGGCCTGGACGTCGAGCTGGCGACAGCCGCAGCCGAGGCTCTCGGCGCAAAACTGGATATCATTACCACGCCATTCCCGTCGATTTTTCCGAGTATTACGGCCGGCCGCGGTAAGATCGCGTGGAGCACGTTTACTGCGACCCCCGAACGCCTGAAGATTGTCAACTTCGTCACGTTCCTCAAGTCCGGCATCGTTCTTGTGACGCCGGCAGACAAGGTTTCGCGCTTCAAGTCGAAGGACGATCTGTGCGGCGCCAAAGTGGCAGTGCATAACGGATCCTCGGGCGACTTTGCCGCGGACAAACTGAGCGCCGACTGCAAGGCTGCCGGCAAGCCAGAGATCGAGAAGTCTCTCTATCCGCAGCAGCAGAATATCATCCAGGCGGTCCTGTCTGGCCGCGTGGATGGTTATTTTGACGATACGACCGCCGCAATCTACTACGTCGGCACCACCAAGGGTGCTATGGTGGTCGCTCCTGGCGAATACTTCCCGTTGCCACTTGGTATCGCCATTCCCAAGGACGATCCCAAGACGGCCGAGATGCTCCAGAAGGTTCTCCAACACCTGATGGACAATGGGTCATATGCCAAGGTCCTCGACAAGTATCAGATGGGACCTGCGGCCGTTCAGAAGGCAGATGTGATTTCGAGCGCCGATCAGCTCCCGAAGTAACAATGCCCAGCGGGTGCCTCAATCAACTGGAGAGGCACTCGCAACCTTGCTGAAATTCACGACCGGGCTGGTTAATTCAACCAGTTCGTTGCGTACAAGGACCGACCATCATGTCTATTATCCAGGTGACGAGTACCCAGCCATCCGAGCAAATCGACCCCGGCAGCCTGAAGGTTGTCCCCCTACGACACCCGTTTCGCGTTGCAGCCATCAGCCTAGTCGGGTTGGGGCTGGCTGGTGTGGCGTACGCATTCTATGAAAATCCCAATCTGCAGTGGCCGGTTGTTGGTCATTACATGTTCGACCCGGTCATCATCAACGGCGTTAAGACGACGCTGCTGTTGACGCTCGTGATCATGGGGTGCGCAGTGGTCCTCGGAACCGCTGTCGCGTTGATGATGCTGTCTCCGAGCAAGTTGCTCTCCGTTCCGGCGCGCGCCTACATTTGGCTCTTTCGCGGGGCTCCCGCGCTCGTTCAGATCATTCTGTGGTACAATCTGTCCTTGATCTTCAAGACCGTTACCCTTTGGATTCCGGGCGTCGGGACGGTTTTCTCTGTATCGATGAACGACGTGATGACGCCGATAACGGCCGCGGTCGTGGCCCTATCGTTGCATGAATCCGGATATATGGCCGAGATCATCCGAGGCGGTTTAAAGGCCGTGGCAAAGGGCCAGACGGAAGCTGCCATCTCCCTTGGGATGACGCCGAGCCAGCTGACCCGACGCATCGTTCTTCCGCAGGCCATGCGGATCATCATCCCGCCGACGGGTAACGAGGCGATCAACCTACTCAAAATGACGTCACTCGTCAGTGTCGTCGCCGTGCAGGAGCTTCTGTATTCTGCCCAGTCAATTTACGCGAGAACGTTCGAAACGATGCCGTTGCTGTTGGTGGTGACCTGTTGGTATCTGATCATCGTTTCCATTTTGACATTCGGTCAGTATCACCTTGAGCTGCACTTTTCGCGTGATGAGCAACCCCTCCAGAAGAAGTCCTTCCTCGGTACACTCGTCAAATCTGCCTTCAACTTTCGTCATAAGGAGCTCGCAGCATGAACGCACATGTTTCGCATCGGGCAAAATTCGGAGTGGCGCAGAATGTTATGGTACATGCGGCCGGCGTCCGGAAATCATTTGGAGCACTCGAAGTTCTGAAGGGCGTTGACCTGCAGGTCCCTGCAGGATCGGTTGCCTGCATCATTGGCCCATCAGGATCGGGCAAGAGCACGTTCCTGAGATGCATCAATCACCTGGAAGAGATCAATGGTGGTCTGTTGCTGGTGGACGGCAATTTCGTCGGATATCGCCTGGAAGGTAACAAGCTCTACGAACTTCCGGCCGCCGCCATTTGTCAGCGACGCGCTGAGATCGGTATGGTGTTCCAGCAGTTCAATCTCTTCCCGCACATGACTGTGCTGGAAAACATAATCGAGGCTCCAGTCCGCGTCCGCCGAGAGGATGTCGCGTCTGCCAAGAAGCATGCCCTGCAGCTACTCGACCGAGTTGGCCTGGGCGAGAAGGCAGGATCGTATCCTCGAAGCCTTTCGGGTGGACAGCAGCAGCGCGTCGCAATCGCTCGCGCCCTCGCAATGAAGCCGAAGGTTCTCCTTTTCGACGAACCCACCTCCGCGCTCGATCCCGAACTCGTCGGCGAAGTCCTGGCGGTTATGAAAGACTTGGCCACGAGCGGAATGACCATGGTCGTGGTGACCCACGAGATTGGTTTTGCCCGGGACGTCGCCGACCAACTCATCTTTATGGATGGCGGCGTTGTCGTCGAAATCGGCGAGCCGCGCGAGATGATTGCAAATCCGCAATCGCCACGCACACGCGAGTTCCTGGCACGCGTTCGTTAACCTGCGCGTGCCGTGAAACTAATGCCCTTAGAGCATCGACTATGGATATGTAAAAATGCAGAAGATTGACACATCAGACGCGCCCAAGGCTATTGGGCCGTACTCCCAAGCAACTATTCACAATGGGTTCCTGTTCGTCTCGGGGCAGCTTCCGCTCGACCCAGTGACTGGGAGCATATCAGGCTCAAACTCTGCGGAACAGGCCCGTCAATGCCTCGCGAATATGCGGGCGATCATCGAAGCTGCAGGAGCGGCAATGACTGACGTTGTAAAAACCACGGTACTTCTGACCGATCTGTCAGAGTTTGCGGCAGTCAATGACGTGTATGCTGGCTACTTCAGTGATCCGTTTCCGGCGCGCGCGTGCTATCAAGTCGCCGCTCTTCCAAAGGGTGCCTTGGTTGAAATTGAGGCCGTCGTGGCTTTGAAGCCGTGACCAGGAGAGCCGTAAAAGCTCATTCCCGACCGCATTACTAGCGAGAGTTGGGCACGTCTCGCGACTGCGCACAGTCGCAAGACGTGCCCACTGGCGAACCGGAGCAAGCGGAACATTCGACGCTCCCCGGGGAGAACCATGTGTGGCGCTGGTTCTCGCTACCTTGCCCGGCGCGTTTTGCGTCGGGCATTTCTTGTCAGACGGCATGGCGAGATTGAACCAGCGAGGGGGAGCTCAAGTGTTGTGAACGATGCCGCCACGGCAGTTCCATAAAATCCGATTGCCTGATGTGTTATAACATAACAAAAGGGACGCTATTTTGAGATTGCCCGCCCACCTGGCCATATCCCTTACGTGCGCGCCACCCGTCCGGGAACCGCAACGCGCGAAGTGTCGCAGCGAATAGCGTCGGTATCGCAACACGTAATGGGGGCATCAATGCAGCACTGGCTGGACAAACTGACCGATCTCACCGCGGTCGAAGGCGATCAAAGTAATCTTGAGGAAGCTCTTTCGGACCTGGCCAAAAGGATTGGCTTTGGCGGCTATGCCTATCTCAACGTCCAGCCCGGTCACTTGCTCGCGATCTCAAATTACCACCCAGAATGGCGGTCCGCGTATTTCGAACGGCGCTATTCCGACCTCGACCCCGTGGTAAAGCGAGCAAAATCGCTGAAGCAGGCCTTCACCTGGACTGGAGAACAGGAGAAACCACGACTTTCAGAAGCGGAGCGTTCGTTCTTCGCGCATGCGGCGGATTTTGGAATTCGTTCCGGCATCACCATTCCTGTCAAAACAGCGAACGGTTCGATGTCGATGTTCACGCTGGCCTCGAAGAAGCCGACGATTGATCTCGACAAGGAAATCAACGCCGTTGCCGCTGCGGCTGCAGTAGCGCAGCTCCATGCCCGCATCGTATTTCTGCGGGCACAGCCCACCATCGAGAACCCGGCCCACCTCGATTCGAAGGAAGCAACGTATCTCCGTTGGATCGCGGCCGGCAAGACGATGGAAGAGGTCGCAGACATCGAAGGCATCAAATACAACAGCGTGCGCGTAAAGCTTGCCGAGGCAAAAAAGCGCTTCGACGTGCACACGACGACGCATCTGATTGCTCTTGCGATCCGCAAAAGACTCATCTGAGGCTTAGTGAGCCAACACCTTCGGGATATAGCCGAGGATGCCGATCAGCGTGTTCACGACGCTCATCTGCGCGTGCATCTCGATGCTTGCCTCGATGTAACGGAGATGCTGAGCGCCTCCGACCGCTTTTCCAGACTTATAGTCGTCAGGCAGCTCCTGGAACAGTTTATCCGCGCTGTCCACTAGGCGCCGGTGGGTGCGAATGGCATCCACCGTGAGGAACTCCAGGTCCGCTAAGGGAAGTCCTTGCGTTAGTCCGACGACTGGTCGAAGTTCGAGCTGGTCCTTCGACGTCGTTTCTTCCGATCCCATGGTGTTCCAACCTTTGATTAGTCTGCGGTCCGCCCCCGCAAACGCTAATCCCTGATCCAAGCCGGGGGTTGGAAACCGTCCTAGACAGTCCTGCGACCTTTAGCACCGAGGCACCTGGACATACGTCACAGGCCCCCGGCCAAATGGTCAGAGGATCCTGGCGCCGTATCGGCCGGCGCCAGCCGCTAGGAAGGGTTTCCACACCCTGGGCAGCGCGTACTGCCCTATGCATTCTTATAGAGAGCTGGCGCTGTATTCGCCAGTGCAAACAGCAACATAATCGCAGTTATCGAGCACCAAATTTTCAAAGCAATCACGGCTTGCTAGCTCCGATCCCCGACAAATCAATCCGAATTCCTGCCTTGTTTGAATCAGATGCGACTGTGTCTGGAGCGAGTTCTGTGTCGGGCTGATTGCCGCCGCGGCCACCATGTTTTTCAGCATCCTCTTCCTGTGACGGTTCAGGAACGGGGGGCGTGAACTCACCCGGATCCGGCGCCCGAAACACCGCCGTTCCCTCGAAATACCCAGTCTGCCAGGCGATGATCGCGTCATCAAAGACCTGCGGCAATGCCTCTTTTGCCGTGGGATTTCCATACCATTTCGCGACGATCCGATAGACTTTGGCAAATAGAGCCGTGCCCATGCGGATATTCTCGCAGGCATCGACCAGATCCGGCGTCAGCTGACCGGCCTCCACGATGCCGAGGCCAGCGGGATATTGCGTGATGCCGACGCGAACGGTGTTTCGACCAAGATTCTCGCGGATCAGCGCAAGCGTTTCATCCGTCGTTGTCGGTTTCGGCACGAGAACGACGCGGTTTCCGGAGCGGACAGTGACTGCAAGCGGGTCCTCGGACCCTGCTCGCTCGATAAACTGCGCGACGATTGCCGGTTTCAAACCAGGGTCGGCGCATTGTTCGATGAGGGCGGCATCGACCATCTCGGTCACTCCTTATGTATTGAAGGCCATAACGACGGGCAGGCCGAACAGCCTGCCCCAGGCGATGATGCTCGCTCTCTGGATCTCAACGATCGGGGTTCCCTTGGTCCACCAGCCGTTGCTTGCGGCGACGATGACGTCCGGCGTATGCAGCATCGACTGCAGGATCGGCCAGACGATGAGCTGCTCGTAGCAGATCAGCGGCGCGATCTTCTCGCCGTCGATTTCGACGACGGGGTTGGTGAAGAAATGTGCGTGGGCGCCACCGCTCTGCCCCGTCCATCGTGACCAAGGCTGCCACATGGAAACTGGGACCGGCATGCGCTCACGATAGAGGATACTCGCTTCGTCGGCTGAGATTACCACCATGAGGTTGTCATAGCCTTGGCGATCGACGAGAGCCGTTCCCGCGATAACGACGAGGCCGGAACCACGCAGCCCGTCACGCCAGATATGTTCTACTGTCGGCGTCCAAAAACCCAACGCACTTTCGGGAAGCACCACAAAGCGCAGCCCCTTGCTTGCGGAGATCCACGCTGTTGCGATCATGCCACGGTGGTGGTCGAGCGAAGCATCGCGGCCGAGCATCTGGCCCATTTCAAGATCGACACCTGTCCATCTGTCCGGTAGAGCCGGCGCCGTCCACGTTGCGGCGGACCAGAGCCAGAAGCCTCCAAGGCCAATGGCGGCGGCCGGCCAGTATTTCGTCGTCATGGCGAGCAGGCCGGCCGTAGCAGCGGTCAGTCCCCACCACCCCCATCCCGGAAACACCACGCCAGCCGCCGTGAGCGGCTGCGCCCATCCGACGATGCCGAAGGGCGGCAGCGCCATCAGCACCATAGCCAGCAGATAGCGCAGCGGCGGCCACCTTCTCGGTTGCCGCCATCCCAGCCTTCCCTCTTCCGTTAGCCGATCCGATTGATTTGCCCAGACCACAGCATGCACCGTGACAAAGGCAAGTGAAGCCGCCAGCCAGAGCAAGAGGCCGGGCCAGAGATCCGCCGCGTAGAAATTCGCAACGCCCTGCGGCAAGCCGCGCGAAGCAGCCAAAAAATATCCCGCTGAGACAAAGGCCGCCGCCATCCGGGAGGGCGAACATGCCCACAATGCAGGAAAGAGCATGGCTACGGGAAGGGCAAGAACCTGGCCGCACCAACCAATCCAGCCGCAAGCCACGGCAAGTGCGATCAGTAAGACGGAGCGCCCTTGATCACGGATCGAAGGTGAGAACCGATTTTGCCAGACCGAGAAGGCCGATCTCCGGGATTGGCCCGAAATATCTTGAGTCATAGGAGCTCGCGAAAGAAGAGTGAAGAAACAGATGTCCCGGCGGCACGACACCTCCGGCAAAAGGAGCGATCGCCCTGCCCTCGCCGTCGGTCAGCCGAAGGTCGGATGCTGGAATCCGGGCGCCATTGACAGCGATCCGATCGCCGACTTCGACGTATTGACCGGGCAACGCCAAAACAGTCTTGATGAGCGGTGCAAAGCCGCTGCTGCACAATCCCTGGCGAAGGTAGCCGCGCCGTCTCGCTTCCTCGAAGACTGCCGTCGCTGGTGGGCATATGAACACCAGATCACCGATCTCGACGGGACGATGAATCGCCTCGATGCGCCAGAGCCCGAGTGGCTCGCTTGGCGTGAGGTTCAATCGATAGCCACTGACGAACCCCGTCACCGCGACGCCGCTCAAAGCGAGGCCGCTAAGGCCGAGAAACCAGAAGACAGCCCGTCTGCTCATGGCTTCAGCGCCGGTGACTGGCGTTGCGTCTGTCGCAATTCCTCCGCCTGCTTCAGCGACGCGACGGTTCGCTCATGAGCGGCAAGTTGCTGGGCGGTGCGCATGATGGGCCAGGCCTGTTTCAGCTGCTCCTTCTGCTCGGGCTTCATGCCCTCGGAGAGTTTCTCAAACAGCTTTCCGGACGGCTCGCGCGCGGTGTTGGCAAGCAGCGTGCGCTCCCCGAACCGCTCGGTGACCGCCTGGTTGAACCCGTCGATCTCCTGCCTGGTTTCCCGGTTGCTCAGCGCATATCCCATCGCCGCCGGCAGATCGTTGCGGTCTATCGCGTCGCGTACCCGCTCTAACACGACACGGGCCGCCGGCGACAGCGCCGGAATGTCGATCGACACGCGCTGCCGCGCCGCCTGCTCGTCCATCTGCAGCCGCTGCGCGGTGCTCTCGCGCATCTGGAGATAGCGCTCAAGATCGCGCTTCAAAGCGGAAACATTGACCTCGGCGACACGGCGATCCTCGCGATCGGACTTGCCGGCGAGTATGCCGGTCTTGCCCTTGAGTGGACCGATCGTCGCCGGCTCGGCGGCAAGCGTCTGGAGCGTTTGGCGAGCAAGGTCCTTATCCACCAGGACGGCATCGAAATTCATCGTCCGGAATGCCGTTTCCGGATCGACGAAGACATAGCGGAAACGGGTCGAGACCTCCTCCCACTGCCTTTTCAATGCGGGATCGGCATCGAGCCTCTGCCCGACCGCGTCCGCAACGGAATTCTCGAACCGGGTTATGCCGGCAACCATGGGCATCGTCTCCTTGGCTGATGGTTTGTGCGGGGATTGGTGCAGGCCGAGGCGCGCCGTGAACGCGGCAAGGCGTTGGGCCAGGTCTGCAAGCTTCGTCTTCTGGCGCAGCGTCCAGTCGAGCCGATCGCGCAGCAGCGTGCGCGCCACCTGGACGATGTGCAGCCCACGGTTTTCGGCGAACTGCAGCGCCTGACGGTAGAGCGTCCCACGCTCGTAATCGAGGGTGGTCTCCTTGGCTTGTCTGCGGGAAAGAACTTTCGTCAGGCCACCGTTGAAGCCGAAGGATCGGCGACCGTAATAAAGCTGCAGATCCTCACGATGACGGGTCATGGCCACATAGGTCAGATGACGATCCAGAGACAGGGAGGCGAGCACCTTGACCCTGTCGACCGTGGCGCCCTGGCTTTTGTGGATGGTCGTGGCATAGCCATGATCAAGATGGCTGTAGAAGCGCTGTTCAACCGTGACCTGCCGGCGTTGATCGCCCTCGCCGACCGTGGCGACGATACGGTTCGGCGCGGCCTCGACGACATGCGCGATCATGCCGTTCTTAACGCCGAGCGATCCCTCGTTTTTCAGGAAGACAATCTGGTCACCGGCGTCGAAACGGCGCTCGCCGTCGGCGGTCCTGAACACATAGCCCTCCGCGACGATGCCGCGTCCGACCAGTTTTTCACGGGCCATCGTGTTCAGCATGCGTACGTCCCGGCGCAGATGGGCGAGGATCAGCGTGGTCTTCGTCTGGTCGTAATCATGGTCCCAGTCTGCGATCAGCTTCTCGACCGCTTCCGCCTTCAGAAAGGTGCCGGTGATCCTGGCATTGGCGTCATAGGCGGTCAGTGCCTTCTCGACATTGCCGCGCGCCAGATCGAGCGAGGCTTTTCGCATCCAGTCCTCGCGCTGGCGGTAGATGGTTTCGAGTTCTGCGTAACCAATGCGGTCGACGATGGCGCGGAAGGCGGCGCCCGCTTCGATCGGCTGAAGCTGTTCGGGATCGCCCACCAGTACGATCTTGGCCCCTGCCCTGACCGCGGCATCGACAAAGCCGGCCATCTGCCTTGAGGCCACCATACCGGCCTCGTCCATGACGAACACGGTCTTGTCATCGAGCACATCACGACCGCTGCCCCAGCGCAGTTCCCAGGATGCCAGCGTGCGGGAAACAATCCCCGCTTCCTTCTCCAGACCTTCGGCCGCCTTTCCCGCAAGCGCGCCACCGACGACACGGTATCCGGCGAGTTCCCATGCCTCGCGGGCCGCCTTCATCATCGTGGTCTTGCCGGCGCCCGCGCGGCCGACCACCGCCGCAATGCGGGCGGGACCGGCGATCCGCTCGATCGCCACCTTCTGCTCATCGGACAGGCGCTGATGCCGCCCGAACGTCGCGTCGAGCACGGTTCTGGAAATGGCCTGCGTCTCCTTGCCCGACAGCCACATCGCCTGCCGCGCCATCGTCGCTTCCAGCCGGATCATCGCCCGCGTCGAATAACGCGCCGGCTGCTTCTCTCCGGTCGAGAACTCGATCGTGTCGCGCTGTAGCCGCAGAACCTCCGGGTGCAGGATGATCCTGATCATCAGCTGCTGGAAGATGGCGGGATCATCGACATAGCGGTGCAGGATCTTGGCGACATCGCGCTCATCGAAGACGCTCTTTTCCCGCGTGATAAGATCGAGCACGATGGCGGGATTTTTGAGAATGCGGCGGGTGTTTTCCACGCGTCGCGCGTCATTCAGTTCGATCCGCTCGAGCTCCGGGCGGACACCTTGGCTCTCCGCCTTGCGCTTGATCGCCTTGGCCCCGACGCCGAGATGGATAGTTGGCGTCAGCTCGATGCCCTGCTTCTCGTAGGATCGGCCATCGACGCGAAGGTCGATACCGCCGAGCGCCAGGTGATGGTTCAGCCGCTCGAACCAGCCGTCGCGCAAGACATTGAAGTCCTCGGTCGATCCGGCCCAAAGCTCATAGACAATCTTGCCCGCTTTCGTGCGGACCGGCTGGCCGTCCTCACCGATCAAAGCGACTTTCTTGGCGCCGAAACCGTGCCCTGTCAGTGGCCTCAGCGTCGTCATCAGATGGATATGCGGATTGCCGGGATTGTCGTGATAGACCCAGTCGGCGACCATGCCCATGGCGAGGATGTGTTTCTCGACAAAGTCCCGCACCAGTGCGATGTTCTGCTCGCGCTTCAGTTCCAGCGGCAGGGCGATCGTCAGGTCACGGGCAAGCTGGGCATCGGGACGCTTCTCGAAAGCCTCGACCTTGTTCCAGAAAGCTTCCGAGGCGCCGGCAATCGAGCGATCCGCAATCAGTATCCGCGCCCATTTCGGGGCATCGGCCGGGAGCAGAAACTCCTCATGCAGCAAGCCCTCTTTCCGCGTATAATCGATGCTGCGGGCCTCGCGCTCGTATTCCATCTTCGCGCAATGCCGGTAAGCAGCAGACAGCACCACACTGCGACCGTCGCCGCGGCTGACGATGCTGGCTGAGAAGTGGGCGATGGCCACAGCGCAAAAACTCCCGGTTCGAATCTCGTTCGTCGGGAGCTGGCAAGCCGTTTCAGGCCTCAACGCAAGGCGTCGCGTCAGCGACGTATAATTGCGCCCTTGGAACCGCTCCTTCGGATCGGCGGGATCATTCACCAAAGTGTCGGCTTTGCCGACGTGCAAATCTGCACATTTCCTGAAGAGCACATCCGGAGGAATGTTGGCGTCGCGACTGCAACGCCAACGACCAAGAGGAAATGCGACCGGAATGAAGAAGCCGTCGTCGAAGATCAGGGAAGAAATCGCAAAGCTGCAGGACCAGCTTAAAGCAGCTGAAACACGCGAAGCCGAACGCATCGGACGGATCGCGTTGAAAGCCGGTCTCGGCGAAATCGAGATCGACGAAGCCGAGCTTCAGGCGGCGTTCGAGGACGTTGCCAATCGGTTTCATGGAGGCAAGGGAAAAGCCCCGCCGAGAAAAAATGCCGGCGACGACAGAGACTCCAGCGAAACGCCCGCGCCGGTCGCGTCTGGCGCGCATGCGGGCAGCGGCGGCGAGGCTTGAGCGCATGGACCGGACCTTGTCAACGGACGCTCGCAAGAAGGACACGCGCGAGAAAATCGAGCTCGGCGGCCTGATCGTAAAGGCAGGTCTGCGCTTCGAGAAACGTGCCCTGCTGCTCGGCCTGCTGATCGATGGCAGGAGCCGCATACAAGACGATGAACAGGAGCGTGCCCGTCTCACCGCACTGGGCGCGGAGGCTTTCGGTCATGACGGTGAATAGATTGCTGCTCGCCGCCCTGCCCGCCGCGATCATGCTGATGGTGATGATCTTTGTACCGGGCATCGAGCAATGGCTTGCAGCCTTCGGCAAGACAGCACAGGCAAAGCTGATCCTCGGACGCATTGGCCTGGCATTGCCATGCGTCATCGCCGCCGCGATCGGCGTGACCTTCCTGTTTGCGGCCAACGGCGCAACCAATATCAAAGCCGTCGGATGGGGCGTGGTTGCGGGCAGTGTGCTTACGATCGCGAGCGCCGTGACGCGCGAAGCAATCCGGCTTGCCGGCATTGCGAGCAGTGTGCCATCTCAGCAATCCGTGCTCGCCTATCTCGACCTGGCGACGATGACTGGCGCCTCCACGGTCTTGCTCGCCGGTGGTTTCGCGCTTCGCGTTTCGCTGCGCGGCAATGCTGCTTTCGCCAAACCCATACCGCGGCGCATCCGCGGCAAGCGCGCCGTTCATGGCGAGGCCGACTGGATGAAGATGAACGAGGCGGCGACGTTGTTTCCGGAGAGCGGCGGCATTGTCATCGGCGAGCGCTATCGTGCCGACCGCGACAGCGTTGCGACAATGTCATTCCGGGCTGACGATCCGATGACGTGGGGTGTCGGTGGTAAAAATCCACTGCTCTGCTTCGATGGTTCGTTCGGCTCGTCGCATGGCATCGTCTTTGCCGGCTCCGGCGGCTTCAAGACGACGTCGGTGACGATACCGACCGCGCTCAAATGGGGCGGTGGCCTGATCGTGCTGGACCCGTCAAGCGAGGTCGCCCCAATGGTCGTCGAGCATCGGCGGAAAGCCGGACGGAAAGTCATCGTGCTCGATCCCACCACACCGGGTATCGGCTTCAACGCGCTGGACTGGATCGGTTGGTATGGCGGCAATGCCGAAGAGGATATCGCCGCGGTTGCCTCGTGGATCATGAGCGATAGCGGTCGCGCAGCCGGCGTGCGTGACGACTTTTTTCGAGCCTCGGGCCTGCAATTGCTGACCGCCATGATCGCCGATGTGTGCCTCTCCGGTCATACCGAGCGAGACAGGAGAACATTGCGACTGGTGCGCACCAATCTCTCTGAGCCGGAACCGAAACTGCGGGCGCGGCTTCAGGAAATCTACGACAATTCGGAATCCGATTTCGTACGGGAGAATGTTGCCGCCTTCGTGAACATGACGCCTGAAACCTTCTCAGGAGTGTACGCCAACGCCATCAAGGAAACCCACTGGCTTTCTTACCCGAACTACGCGGCGCTGGTCTCCGGTTCGACGTTCTCGACTGACGAGCTGGCGGATGGCCAGACCGACGTCTTCATTAACATCGACCTGAAGGCGCTGGAAACCCATGCTGGCCTTGCCCGCGTCGTGATCGGTTCGCTCTTGAATGCGATCTACAATCGCAACGGCGTAGTGAACGGACGCACACTGTTCCTGCTCGATGAAGTGGCCCGGCTCGGTTATATGCGGATACTGGAAACTGCGCGCGACGCGGGCCGGAAATACGGCATCACGTTGGCGATGATTTTCCAGTCGATCGGTCAGATGCGCGAAGCCTACGGAGGCCGGGACGCCGCCAGCAAATGGTTCGAGAGCACGAGCTGGATTTCGTTTGCCGCGATCAACGATCCCGACACGGCCGACTACATCTCGAAGCGCTGCGGTGACACCACGGTCGAGGTCGATCAGACGAACCACTCGACGGGCATGAAGGGATCGTCGCGTTCGCGGTCGAAACAGCTCAGCCGCCGGCCACTGATCATGCCGCATGAAGTGCTGCGCATGCGCAGCGACGAACAGATCGTCTTCACATCAGGGAATCCGCCGCTTCGGTGCGGGCGTGCAATCTGGTTTCGGCGCGAGGACATGAAGGCATGCGTTGAGCAGAACAGGTTTCATAAGACTGGAAAGTCCACACGGAAATAGCAGAGGAATCGACACGCATGGAATTGCTGTTCACATTGGCAGTATTGGTTGCAATCGCCCTGGCGCTTTACATTCTGCTGTCACCGAGGGGAAAGCGTCTTTCGTTCAAAACCAAATGCCTGATCTTCAGCGCGCTCGTATTTTGCATGACAGCATTGTGGAGCGTTGTGTACGGACCGGATTTATCGATCCTGATACAAGCGGGCCTCATCATCGTCGTCGCGACGCTCGCCGGCCTTTTGTCCTCTCGCAAAGGCTGATCTGCAATGTGTGAACCGAACGAGATCAATTAGGAATTATGCCCGTCGCACGCCTACGCGCATCATCACAAATATGAATCGATCCGCACCGTCCGATTCACATATGTCGTTGGACGAGATTGTCGGGTTCAGCAATTCTGCGGTCATGATCGCGCAACCCTATCAGCTCTACGTCGAACGCACGGATCCCACGAGAAACATGGCCCGATACTACGCCATGTCAATCGAGGCGACGTTGTTTGGAGAGGTCTCCCTTACCCGCAGATGGGGTCGCATCGGTGCGCGCGGCCGGGTGAGGCATGATCATTTCAGAAGTGAGGAAGACGCCGTGCTGCTCTTCCTGCAGCTTCTGCGCAGCAAGCGCATGCGCGGCTACCAACCGCGAAGAAGCCAACCGGCATAGGCTCTATCAAACCCTGTCGGCCAACCGATCCGGCCGACGGGGTTTCAGGACAGGCGTAAGCCTTCCTTAGGAGGGAGGCTTGTCGAAGAACGGCCCGCAGGCGTCAGCGAGAAGTAAGTCGCGCTCGCAGATCGCCTGTGCGAGTTCCGCTTCGTTGACACGGCGCTCGTCGTGATCCACGGCAGTCTTCATCTCGGCGCGTTATCCTGACAGCCAACCGAAATCTGGAAGCGGCATCAGCCGCAGCAGGCACTCTTTTCAGTCGACGGGCCACAGCACGGTTGAGCTTGGGCCTGCTGTTCCGCCAGCCAACGATCGCGCGGCTTACAGCTCGCGGCGCGTGGAGTCAGCTCAACACGCACCTGACCGGCACGAAGGCTTGGATAGGCGGCCTGATAAAGCTGCATCGGCTGCACGCCGTCGCTCACCTCAAAGGTCAGCTTCGCTGATCCGTCGAGCTTCACACGCTCGGATACTTTCCGGATGATCGCCGCAAACTTGCCGGCCGGCATATGTGTGCGGTCGCCTTCCGCGATATCCCAGAGCTGCACGAAGATCTCCGTCCAGCTTTCCGGATTGGCACCGCAGTCGAGCGCTTCGAACCTTCCGGCTTTGACCTCGGTGACATGATAGCCGGGCTTCACCGGCCTGCCGTCATAGTGGAAGACGAGCGGCATATCCTTGGCGTGCGTCAGCGTTTCGAGAAGCAGGCCAAGGCTGATGTCGGCGCTTTGAATTTTCGAGTTGTCGATCGCATTCATTTGCGGTAATCCTCGTTTCAATGATTCAAGGATTATTGAAATATGGATCAACGTCAAGCACTCATCGCATTTGGCGCACTGTCCCAGGAAACCCGTCTGCACATCATCCGCATGCTGGTAGTCGCCGGCCCTGATGGCATGGCTGCCGGCGCGATCGCGGAAAAGGCGGAGGTATCGCCGTCGAACGTCTCCTTCCATCTGAAGGAGCTGGAGCGATCCGGCCTGATTGCGCAGCAGCGGGAATCCCGATCGATCATCTACACCGCGAACTACGAAGCGCTCGGCGGTCTTGTCCGCTTCCTGATGGAGGATTGCTGCTCCGGGCACCCGGAAATCTGCGCACCGGCTGCTGAGGTTGCGACCTGCTGCACCCCTAAAGCGGAGGAGAAACTGCAATGATCACAGACCGCGTCTACAACGTCCTCTTTCTCTGCACGGGCAATTCCGCTCGCTCGATCCTGGCCGAATCCATCCTCAACGCCGAGGGAAAGGGTCGCTTCAACGCGTATTCTGCCGGCAGTCAGCCGAAAGGTGAAGTCAATCCCTTGGCGCTGAAGGAACTGGCGGCGCTCGGTTATCCGACGGATGGCTTCCGTTCGAAAAGCTGGGACGAGTTTGCCGAACCCGGCGCACCGCAAATGGACTTCATCTTCACGGTCTGCGACAGCGCCGCCGGCGATGCCTGCCCAGTCTGGATCGGCCATCCGATGACGGCCCATTGGGGTATTGAAGATCCGGCCGCCGTTGAAGGCAGCGACATCGAAAAGAGCCGCGCTTTCGCCCAGGCTGCGCGCTTCCTCAAGAACCGGATCATGGCCTTTATCAGCCTGCCGCTATCGTCGATCGACAGGCTCGCGTTGGAGACGCAACTGCGCCAGATCGGAACGACCGAAGGTGCGACCGCCCTGGCGCTTTTGCCGATTGCCGGACATGAAGGCGAGCTGCGCGACGCCCTCAAAGGCGCCGACCTTCCGATCGACGATCTTAATGAGGATGGCCGCAGCTTCTTCCGGATTGTTCGCGGCGTCGATACCATCGGATACGGTGGCTACGAACTTCATGGCAACAATGCACTTCTGCGCTCGATCGTCATCGCACCGCCTCACCGGCACAAGGGACTTGGCCGACGAGCAACCGATCTTTTGCTGCAACGGGCTTACGCGAATGGGGCTCGCACCGGCTACCTTCTGACCACGACCGCCGCGCCCTTTTTTGAGTCACTCGGCTTCATCCGGATCGACCGCGCAACGGCGCCGGAGGCCATCTTGCGGAGCCGTCAGGCAAGCAAGCTTTGCCCAGCTTCGGCGGCATTGCTGGCCAAGACATTGCAGGGATAACCACTATGTCCACCTTTGAACGCTATCTCACCGTCTGGGTGTTCCTTTGCATTGTGGTGGGCGTGATGCTCGGGCATCTGATGCCCGGCCTGTTCCACACGATCGGCGCTGCCGGGATTGCCAAAGTCAATATTCCCGTGGCCGTCCTGATCTGGCTGATGATCATCCCGATGCTGGTCAAGATCGACTTCGCCGCTCTTGGCCAGGTCGGACGCCATTGGCGCGGGATAGGCGTGACCTTATTGGTGAACTGGGCGATCAAGCCGTTCTCTATGGCCCTGTTGGGCTGGCTATTCATAGGATGGCTGTTTCGACCGATGCTGCCCTCCGGTCAGATCGACTCCTACATCGCCGGCCTGATCATTCTGGCTGCTGCACCCTGCACGGCCATGGTCTTCGTGTGGTCGAACCTGACGAAAGGCGAACCTCACTTCACGCTCAGTCAGGTGGCGCTGAACGACGCGATCATGGTCGTCGCATTCGCGCCGATCGTCGGACTCCTCCTCGGGCTTTCGGCGATCACCGTTCCCTGGGATACGCTGGTGATCTCCGTGGTGCTCTACATCGTCCTGCCGGTCATCGCCGCACAACTGTTGCGGCGCGGCCTGCTGGCTGGAGGATCGGCCGCACCGCTCGACCGGCTCCTGAACACCCTGCAGCCATTGTCGCTCCTGGCTCTGCTGGCAACACTGATCCTTCTGTTCGGTTTCCAGGGCGAGCAGATCATCGCGCAGCCGGCCGTGATCGGGCTGCTGGCCGTGCCTATCCTGATCCAGGTCTACTTCAATTCCGGGCTGGCCTATCTGCTCAACCGGATGAGCGGCGAGGAACATTGCATTGCCGGACCATCGGCGCTGATTGGCGCGTCGAACTTCTTCGAACTTGCCGTTGCCGCAGCCATCAGTCTGTTCGGCTTCGACTCTGGTGCCGCACTCGCCACTGTCGTCGGCGTTTTGATCGAGGTGCCGGTGATGCTGTCGGTGGTTTGGATCGTCAATCGCAGCAAGGGTTGGTACGAGCGCGGCGCGGCCGTGCGCTCGGTGTCTGCCTCCAAGCTCATCCCAACGAAGGAAGTCTGATCATGGATGTCACCATCTACCACAATCCGGACTGCGGAACTTCGCGCAATACCTTGGCAATGGTCCGCAATGCGGGCATCGAGCCGGTCGTGATCGAATACCTGAGCAGCCCGCCGACCCGAGCGCAGCTCATTAAAATGATCACCGACGCGGGCTTGACCGTCCGCGAGGCCATTCGCGAGAAGGGCACGCCCTATGCGGAACTCGGCCTCGATAATCCCGACCTGACGGATGATCAGCTTCTCGATGCGATGCTAAAGGATCCGATCCTGATCAATCGGCCCTTCGTTATCACACCGCTCGGCACCCGCCTGTCGCGGCCGTCGGAAGTCGTGCTGGACATCCTGCCGGACAGCCACAAGGGGCCCTTTACCAAGGAAGACGGCGAAAAAGTCCTCGATGCCGAGGGCAAGCGCATTGTCTGATCTGCCTGCAGCTTCGCCGGAGCATCTGCGCATGCCGGATCTGACGGCGCTTCGGCCGCCATTCTCGACGCACAAGCCGCGCATCCTCATCCTGTACGGTTCGCTCCGAGCCGTCTCCTACAGCCGACTGCTCGCACACGAGGCGGCACGGCTGTTGGAACACTTCGGCTGCGAGGTGAAAATCTTCAATCCGGAAGGCCTGCCGCTGCCTGACGACGCTCCGGTCACGCATCCCAAGGTGCAGGAACTGCGCGACCTGTCTGCCTGGTCGGAGGGCCAAGTCTGGGTCAGTCCGGAACGCCACGGCGCGATGACCGGTATCATGAAGGCTCAGATCGACTGGATACCGCTTTCGGTTGGCTCGGTCCGACCAACACAGGGCAAGACGCTTGCGCTGATGCAGGTCTCCGGCGGTTCACAGTCCTTCAATGCGCTGGGACAGATGCGCATTCTCGGGCGTTGGATGCGGATGATCACCATCCAGAACCAGTCGTCGGTGGCGAAAGCCTTCCAGGAATTCGATGCCAACGGCCGGATGAAGCCTTCGTCCTATTACGATCGCGCCGTTGATGTCTGCGAGGAGCTGGTGAAGTTCACCTGGCTGACGCGCGACGCATCCGACTACCTCACCGACCGCTACAGCGAACGGAAGGAGGCAGCCGAAAAGCTGGAGCAGCGAGTGAGCCTCAAATCCATATGACGACCAGCACCGAACGTCCGCCTGTGGCTGCGATCCTGGCCCTGGGGCTCACCCAGATCATCGGCTATGGAACGCTCTATTACAGCTTCAGCATTCTTGCGCCGGACATGGCGCGGGATCTGAACTGGCCATCGGAATGGATCTTCGGTGCTTTGTCGGCCGCTTTGCTGATCGGCGGTCTCGCCGCGCCGACGATGGGCAAATGGATAGACCGCTTTGGCGCCGGACGCATCATGATGGCTGGTTCGGCGACCGCCGCTGCAGCGCTCGTGGCTTGCGCCCTATCTTCCGGCAAGGTCGCCTTTGTCTTCACTCTGATCGCGATCGAGACGGCGTCCAATCTGGTACAATATGCTGCGGCGTTCGCACTGCTCGTCCAGATCAACCCGAAAGTCGCCCAGCGCAGTATCACCTATCTGACGCTAATCGCCGGCTTTGCCTCGACGATCTTCTGGCCGATCACAACGGCGCTGCATGAACACATATCGTGGCGCGAAGTCTACCTGGTCTTCGCCGCCCTCAATCTTTTTGTCTGCCTTCCTATCCACGCTCTACTTGCGCGACGCGTGGGATCAAGTAACGCCAGGGGACGAGAGGCGTCCGCCGACAAGCGTGTCGAAGGAAGACTTCCTGCCTCCGCAAGGCGATTGGGCTTTATTTTCATGGTCGTCGGCTTCTCTGTTCAATCGCTTCTCAGCTCGGCAATCCTGATCCACATGGTTCCGATCCTATCCGGCCTTGGCCTCGGGACGTCGGCCGCTCTTGTCGGAAGCCTATATGGTCCTGCGCAGGTGCTCAGCCGCTTCACCAACATGATCTTTGGCGGCAGGCTCGCTCCTGTTCGGCTCGCCATCGTCTCGGCATCGTTGATGTCGGGAGCGATCGCGCTGCTGGCGTTCTCGCCTGCCTCAGCATCCAACGCCATAGTCTTTGCAATCATCTTCGGACTGGGCGGCGGGATCTTTAGCATTGCAGCAGGAACGCTTCCGCTGTGGCTCTTCGGAAGCGAAGGATATGGCCAGCTCCAGGGAAAGACGATGGCGGCTCGGCTGGCGGTATCGGCAATCGCGCCATTTGCGCTGGCGCTTGCGATGGAGGTGGTCGGCGTGACCTGGTCTCTGGCGATCACGGCCATTGTTGGCGGCATTGCGGTGCTTGCCTTTATCCTGATCGGCCGGCTAGTGAACCTGCCTGACCGATCGCATCGCGCTCTCGGCGGTGTTGAGACCTAATCCCATAGCCAGATACGGCTTGAAGAACCCGTCAACGGCAGCCGCGACGTACAGACGGTATCTCAATTCGAGGTCAGCGAGAGGTGCTCGGGTTATGCTGCCGCTTCCACAAGGCCACGAAACACGGCGTTGCCTGGGTGGTCCACGTCAGCAAATAACTCCTGGTGCCATTGCAGGCCGATCGCGAACGAGCTGGAGACGACTTCGACGGCCTCGACAATGCCATCTTCAGCATAGGCGCTCGCAAGGACGACCGGTGACAATTGTGCAATTGCTTCGCGGTGAAACGTATTCACCTCGATGCGAGGTTTGCCAATAATCTTCGCCAAGCGGGATTCAGGGACAATCTCGACCGCATGAAGATGGTCTCGTTGGTCGTGTTCATTTGCAGTCGGAAAGGACGACCGTAGATCGGGCGTGAGGCGACAGCCGTTCAGGCATGCGAGCATCTGCATGCCGGCACATATGCCGAGGATGGGTTTGTCCCTTTCCAGGAAGCCTTCGACGATTGCCCTTTCGACCTCGAGACGTTCCGACGGCGGAGCTTTGGAGATCTCGCCGGAGATGTACCAATCATCGGGATAAGCAAACCGGCCGCCGACGGAGATCAGGCCATCGAACTCGTTCAAAACGATGTCCACAAGTTCAGGAACATACGGAATGCCAAAGGGAAGACCTCCCGCTTTGCTCACACCCCGAAAATAGCCCTTGGCCGCTTCATAGCGCGTTCCGCCCGTGCTGGTGTTCTCATCAAGAATGATGGCGATGCGAGGCTGACGCATAGGATCCGGCTCCCGCCTTAGTCGTTTCGACACTGTTTTTGAGCATGCTTGGATTCAAGAAAACACAGTTGCCGCCTCATGGCGAGATTGATTGGTGATATCGACATGGAAATTGAAATTCGCCCGGTGGATCTTGAAACGCGGGCGCACTTCTCGGAGATTCTGGAGGAGGCGAGCGCATGGCAAAAGGCGCGTGGATCGGAAGGCTGGAACTACCCCTTCGATGACGCGTGGATGCTGCCTCGGATCGAGCGCGGCGAATTGTTCCTTGCCTATATGGATAGCCAACCCGTCGCTGCGTTTCGAATCCTGTGGGAGGATCGCCCGTATTGGGGGGCGAAGGAAACAGGTAACAGCATCTATCTGCACACTTTCGCGGTTCGCCGCGACAGGGCGGGAAACGGAATTGGTACCGCCATTATCGAAAAAATTGCCGGCATGGGACGAGAGCGAGGTCTGGCGACCATCAGACTTGATTGTTCGCTCTCCAGCTCAAGGCTGATTGCCTATTACAAGCAGAACGGCTTTTCTTCCGTCGGGATCACGTTCATGAACGGGAAAATGATGAACCTGATGGAACGTCCTCTATAGGGACCCATGCCGGGGCGTGAGCCTTGAAGCTCCCTCGATATCGGAGAAGATCGTTTCGATCCGACGCGAATCTTCCCCTCAGCCGGCTTCGGCGCATCCTCTGAGCGTCGCGGTAAGGCTGTCGGCGCTCGGGGTTTCAGGCCCGCCCGAAGGGCGTGATCCCTTGGGCGGACCGATGTTGCAGCCGTTGCTTCAATCCCACGGAATCACGGCCATCAGATCATCGTCGTCCTGACCGGGATAGCGACCGAGATTGGCATTGAGCCTGCCGTGCCCGGTGTTGATGGAGAGGCTGTAATAGTCACCGTCATTCTGGTTCTTTTTCTGCCAGATGCCGCCGATTTCCACGCGTCGCCCCCTCGGGGACTTGGCGAACAGGCGGAAGACAGGAGCCTTGGGATTGGTGCTGGTGAACTCTTCCCCGGTGATGTCGAGGTCATACGAGATGGAAGCGATATTGCCCGTGAGTGTCCCGTTTTCACCGAAGCGGATGAAGTTTGAATAGTCGGTCATTGTTTGTCTCCGTTGGTTGGTTGCCACCCCGAAGGGCAAGCCCCCTCGGGCGAAGCCTCCCCGGTCTTTCCGGGGGAATGGCCTCTGACATTCCCCTGGACAGAGGGGGAGGGCGAAAGCCCGCCCCTCGGCGGCGGTCGTTCGGGTCAAGGGGTCGTGGCGGGAAAAAACGGAAGGTTCGGCCGCAGGCGGAAAGCCATTTTTTTCCGACGCGACAAGCGGCTTGCCGCGCCCGCCCCTTGATCCGGGCGGCCGGCGATGTCAGGGGCGAAACAGACAAGGCGGACCGGAACGGGCCTCATGCTCGGGTGCGTCAGCAACCCACTAGGCTCAACGTCGGGATCGGCGAAGATGATCGAAGGGACGGCGTAGTGCCAAAGAGATAAAGTGCGACCGCTCGAAGCGGGCGGGATGGGTCAGTCGGCGCGAGCGATGTTCGAGGCATTGCGCCAGGTCAGCAGGGTCGCGTTCCACAGGCTCCGGAAAACCCTACGGCGCTGAATAGGAGCGCGGGTTTCCTCCGCTTGACTACCGCTCGCCTGTGGCTCGCTCCGGCCGCGGTCGCGCCGTCCGACGGCGCTGCGGCTGGAAAGCGGTTCGGACAGCGCTATGCGCAGACTTATTCGGATGATCGCGCCGGCGCGATCGGGAAACGACGAAGAGCATCAGAGAAATCAGCATCAGCGCCGGCCGCCGGCCGGGATTTCGGGAATTCTCGACGCGCATGGAGCGGAACAAGGGCAGCCGCAGGAGCTTCAACATCGTGGCCCGAAGGGGAAGCGGTACCGACTGCACCCGCTCCTTGCGCTCCGTTTTTTCATGGGCGGGCGGGGCGCTTCGAGGGGTGGGCGCCAGGGGCACCCCTCGCCCTGTCCCGTGGCGCTCGATGCGGCACGGGACAGGCAAACAGCGGCGCTACCTGCTCCGACCTATGTCTTTCCCTGTATGGGAAGCCGCGCCGCCTTGTGCTGGCGGCGCGCGATACTTTCGCGATCACCTTGCGCTTTTCAGCGCCGCCATCTTTTCCCCGAGCAGCCAAAGCGCCTTATTGAGCTTGATATCCTGATCGATCCCGTTCACGGCACGGGATTTCACACGGCGCGGCCTGCCGTGATCATCGCGGCCGACGCCACGCAAACCACCCTTGATGGCGTTTTCCTGCACCACGTTCCAAACGGTCCATAGATCGTCGGCGCGGTCGTCATGACGGCGAGGAATGAGCAGTTGCTCCGCCTTGATCGGCGTCGTCGTTTCCCCTTCACTGTCTCCGAAGCGCAGCACATGGGCAGCGTCCGCGAGAATATCGGCCTCATCATGGTTCAGCCGCACGGTTGACCAATCCTGCGGGGCGGCAAGGGTGCGTTCGGCCTCGCCGAGAACGCGATAGGTCCCCTCGATGACCTTGTGCTGCACGTCACCGGAATGGCGAACCTTGATGGCATCGATGGTGCCTGTCCGCGTCACCAGAGAATTGAGGCAACGGACACGGAACAGCCCCGCCATCAATTCGTAGGCGCTGGTTCCGTCATTGGCGTTCTTGAGCAGGATCTCGCAAACTGTGTCCCCGACATTGTAGACCTTTCCGTCGTCGATGCGGCGCATGCGGATCAGATGCTTGGTGAAGTCAGCCTTTCCCTCTATGCGGCTGCGCGACTGTTTTGCTCCGACCGGCATGAAACCTTCCCGCATGAGACCACGCAGAATCTCAATGGTGGGAATGGGCTGGAACCGTTCCGACCGGCTTTCATGGGCGGTCACCGCGAAGATCGACGGCGCGATGCGGCGCATTTCGGTTTCGGTCAGCGCGCGGCCGGTGTCGAAACGCGCGGTCTCGGTATAGATGCTCATTATCTCTCTCCAAAGTTTCCGTTGCCACCCTGAAGGGCAAGCCCCCTCGGGCGAAGCCTCCCCTGTCTTGCCCGGGGGAATGGCCTCTGACATTCCCCCGGACAGAGGGGGGAGGGCGAAAGCCCGCCCCACGGCGGCGAACGGGACTGTCAAGTGGCGTGGCGCGGAAGGCGGGGCATCTTCACGAGTCCGCTCGGCGGACTGGCGCGGAAGATGGACCGGCTTCACGGGCCGCTTGACCGGCCTGGGCGGCGATGTCATGGGGCGAACAAATGGACGTGGCCCGGAACGGGTCTCATGGTCGGACGCGTCAGCAACCTAATAGACGCGCGATCGTCAAGTGCTCGCTTGCGAGCAAGCGCGATCCCAAAAATATGAAGAGTATCGGAGAAATCAGCATCGCGCCGGCTGCAAGCCGGGATTTCGGGAATTCTCGACGCACAAGGAGTGGAACAAGGGCAGCCGCAGGAGCTTCAACGCAGTGGCCCGAAGGGGAAGCGGGACCGACTGCCCCGCTCCTTGCGCTCCGCTTTTCATGGGCGGGCGGGGAGTTCCGAGGGGTGGGGCGCCAGGGGCACCCCTCGCCCTTGGTCCGCGCCGTTCGATACGGTTCGGACTGGGCAAGCGGCGAGAGCAAATTTGGCTTGGCGAAGGCCCGATATGGCCTCCGCCACGGCAATGATGCAGGTTAGAAAAGCCTGAACTGACCGGTCTTTTCGACATCAAAGGACGCTGCCTTTGGTACGGCAGGTTGCGCTTTCTCATGTCTGGGCGGTACAGGCGTCGACATCGGAACAGCCCCCTTCCCTTCGCGCTCGGCTCTCCGGAGCTTCGCATTCCAGCCGCCCATGACATGGGCCAGCGTATGCCACTCCTCATGAAACTTCATCGCGAGACTGTCACCGACCAGAACGATTGCAGGGATATGCAAAAGCGAAAATTGGATATACGCCATGTGAACGGCGCGGCGATCAATATCTACGGCAGTGACATGAAGGAATTGCTGGTAGTTGAAACCGGCGTCCCGTATGGCCTCGGCGAGCGCGACGATCATCGCACCGCTTCCAACGGCGGGTTCCTGCGCGATCATGAAGCCACGTTCCTCGATGATCCTCCCGATCTCTTCCGTGCTGCCGGCAAGCATCAGCGCCATCATCCGGCAAATAGGATAGGGCGTGAAGAACTGCCCGCGCGCCTTGTTGTGCAGTTCGAGCGCATGGAACGTCTCCCCAAGGATATCCTGTGGTGTGTCCTCCATCGCCATCGTGACTTCCGCGAGGATGTGCGCAAAGGTCTCCATGGTCGGGCGGTCATACGTTCGGAGGATTTCGAGATAGCGCGCTTCGCGCGTCTCGAAATGCACGAGATCGACGGCATTGCTCATCGAAATGGCCGCGCATTCGCACCAGTCGGAAAAGACCGAATAGAGGTCTTGGCTGTAGCGGCAGGTCTCGAAAAGCTTGACGATGGTTTTGAGGCGGGAATTGTTCATGGGATGCCCTGACAGCTTGAATTGATCCGCGAAGCGGCTTGCTGGCCTGCCAAGGCAGGGCGCCGCTCCTGGCTTCCGGGGCCGCGAGAGTGGTGGGTTGGAAGGGGAAAACAGACTTCGCGGGGAACCGCCTGCACGGAGCGACGGCGTTGCGGAGGAAGGTGGGCGGAAGGCTGTTTGGGGGAGAGAAGGGAAAAGCCCTCGGCCCCTTGCCCTTCAAAATTGCGACGGAACGGTCCGTCGGCGCCCGCCGAGGCTCGATGCCGCGGCGGGTGCTGTGCGCGCTATCGGTCGCGCTCCGCCATATCTTCGATGAAGCTTGGCGGCAGGTCGAAAGCTATGAGGGCGGCATTCAGGGCATCCTGCACATCGCTCCACTCAACAGCTTCATCACCGGCGAGGTAGGCGCTGATGAGCTTGCAGCAGACTTCAGCGGCAAGCGTCGGGTCGGTGGTTTGATCAAACATCGGATGTCTCGATTGCAAGGGAGGAACCGGCCGCGCTGGAGTGGCGCGACCGGCTGGCTGGCAACGATGGGACTATTCCGCTGCCATCGGGAAAGGCTGAGCATCGGCCTCGACTTCGCCGTTCGGATCGGCGGCGATCCGTATCGGCGCCGGGAGCCAGCCCGAACCCTTGATCCTCCGCTCCGCGATCAGGACAGCCTCGGTTTTCTTGGATGCCGAGGAGACAGCAAGGGCGGCTTCCGGTCCCCGCGCTTCAAGAACAGCCAGTTCGATTCCACGACGATTGACGTGGTTGAAATAGCTGTCGGCGGTCGTCTCGAACCAGTCGGTCATATCGACCTTGAGGGCGCGGCCAAGCTGGTTTGCCTGCTCGATACCGTTGCGGCGGTCGCTGAATTTGACCTCTACCGCGTTGACGGCATGCGCGGCTGCGTAAGCCAAGAGCGACAGAAGCTCCTCGCGGCTCTGCTCAAGGCACCAGTCGAACAGGTCGGCGGGATTGCCGGGGATTTTATGCCCGTAGTTCTCCTGCAGGCTCTCGAAGGCCACCGAGGCCGCGCAATCTTCCGGCTTCTTGATCCATTTGCCCGTGCGCTCATGGGTGAGCGAGACCTGCAGCGCACTCTGCTCGGACACATAGCCTCCATAGCTGATGCGCAACAGCATCGCGTGAACCACGGCGGCCAAAGCCACCTCGGGATTGTTCGCCAGTTCCACGCGTAAGGCGGCGGTTTTCTTCGCGGTCAGAACCTCGACCAAGGATTTGGGATGAATGAACTTTGGGATGCGTTTCGCAGCACTGATGGCGTCGGCACCGGCATCGACCGTGTCGCCGTCGGTTTCCCTGTCTTCCCTTGGCTCGCCGTTTTCGTGGTGTTGCGCTTCCGCAATTCGCTCCTCGGCCCTCACGATGCCAATCGCGGTTTCCGCTTTGCCGAAGTGATTGATGAACACCACCACGCCGCTGCGCGCCATGTCGTCGGGCCGATACATCTTCTTCTTTTCGGAGATTTCATCCAGACGCCTGTCGATGTCAGCGATACGCTGACCAGCGCTCTCGTCGGCGGCATCATTATCGATCAGTTCGGCCAGATCGTCGTGTTCATTGATGAGCGCGTCATATTCGGCCTGGTCCTCGACGGATAGCTCGACGTCTTCCGGGTAGATGCGCGGCCTGTCGAAAATCCAGTCCGGACGTTCGAATGCAGTCTCCACCCATTTCCAATCCTGCTCGCGATAGGGCGCTGCGACCTTTTCCAGCTTTTCCGAAACGAGCCTGTCGAGCAATGCAACGTCCAGCGCATAGCCACCGCCCTGCTCATCGAAGAGATCGCGGCGCACCGCACCGCCTGCCTGTTCGTAGGCGTCCAGTCCGCCGATCAGCATGACGCGCCTGTCGGTGCTGGCGGCCTCGCCGGTCACGAGGTTGGACTTGATCCGATGGGCGTTACGATCCCATTGGGCCAAATTTTCCCAAACCTGCTCCTGCCGTTCATGGTCGTCGGAAACCGTGAAGGCGGAAAGCTGCTCGAAGGTCATCTTTCCCTCGCGGTGTAGCTCAAGCAGCTTAGGCGATACCTTCGCCAGTGCCAGACGACGACGCACGATGATTTCCGTCACGCTGAAATGAGCGGCAATGTCGGAGATGGACTTGCCCTCTCCCGCCATGACCGAGAACGCCTCGAACTGGTCGACCGGGTGCATGTCCTCGCGAAAGACATTTTCCGACAGGCTGATTTCGGTCGCCTGCGAGCCATCGCGGACCTTGCATTCGACCGGATGGTTCTTCGCGATCTTGCCCTGCTCCACCAAAAGCAGCAGCGCCCGTCGGCGGCGTTCGCCAGCCGTCACGAAATAGCGCCCGCGCTTGTCGCCGGCCCGCACGACGAGGTTCTGCAGAACCCCTTCTGCATCAATGTTGGCGGCAAGCTCGGCCAGCTTCGCAGGATTGTATGTCTTGCGGACGTTCTTGGGGTCGGCGTCCAGCTTGTTCAGTTCAATGATGATAGTCGTCGTCATGGCTTCGATCTCCTGAGTTCGCGTTGCTTCGGGTTGTTCAGAACCCGCTGTGGGCGAAGCCTTCTTCCTTTGGTCCGAAGGACGTGCCCGCACGTCCTCGGGACGAAGGGAGGGGGCGTAAGCCCGCTCCCGGTAGGGCGCAGATCCGGTCATGGGTCGGACGGGGGAAAAATCGGAAGGTTCGGCGCGAAGCGATGAAAGCCTATTTTTTCGACGGCCGACAGCGCCCTCGGGCGCGCTTGCCCATTGGCCTGATCTGCGCCCTATCGTAAGAGCGGCAATGTCATGAAAGGGAAGCGCATCGGCCTCGAGGCGGATGCTCCCTGCAGATGTGAGCGCGTCCACGCGCTCCCGATTTTTCGCCCAGGCCTACCTGGGCGAGCTGCGCAAATGTGATCGTGACCGGATGGCCGAAATCCGCTTCGGGTTTGGAGGACCACGCCTGGTTAGGAATGCTCTCTGCCTCTCGATCAAAGGAAGCCCTCTTGACTCAATCCGAAACGAGAACATAATAAGAACAAATTGCCGGCGCGAACACCGGTCGCGCAATTCCACATCGACAGATCAGCAATTGAACCCCCATGATTTTAGGGTGCAGGAGACCTATTGCCTCATGACAGCCGTAGCCGCTCGAACAGATGAACCACAACTCGACCAGATCACGTCCGTGCTCGACCTGTTCGACGGCGACGCCCGCGCGACGATCGGCGCTCTGCTCGCGGAACTGCAGTTCGTGCGAGGACAGCTGGCACTCAGCGAGGCCGGAATGAGCGTCGGCTTTACCCGGGGCTGGGTTCCGAGTTTTGAGAGTGAAGGAGGAAGCGATGTTTGAATATTCAAGGGAGCTGCTGCGAAAGACGGTGTCTCACCGTCACCCACGATGAAGCACAGGCGCTTTATGATTTCGTCGGTCAGTGGACGTCCGTTCGCAAGGTCCAGAACGGGTTCACGACCGACGACCTGTACGGGTTTCTGACCACCGATCCAAACAATCTGGTCAAACCCATTCACGGCAAGGCCATGCCCGTCCTGCTGCTGACCAAGGAAGAGACCGAAGCCTGGATAACGGCGCCATGGGACGAGGCAAAGGATCTTGCACGGCCGCTCGCCGACGATGAGTTGGTCGTCGCATCCCGAGAGCCCTATGGATCGACCATCGTCACCAAGGAAGGTGAGTTGGTCAGTCCATCAGGTGTGCCGTAACAAGCGTCGTTTCAACAGCTCAATGAACGGACAACTGTTCGGACAAGAGCAGCTCATGCACCGCTGTATCCACGATCTCGTTCAGCCTGCGCCAACCGTAGAGGTCTCGTTCGCTCACCCGCTCCTGGATTGCGGCCAGCATCCAACCAGCCGCAGCTTCATTGTCGACGTTCTTGTGCATATTGAAACGGGTTAGACATGCTTCGATACGTGGGCGAGCCGAGCCGCGGTCGCGATCAATCGTCACGACGAGTGCGCGCGCCTCCTGATAGGCTTTTGCTATCTGCCGCTTACCTTGCGCTCCGCTCTCGACGATTTTTCTGACGGAATAGAGCAAGGCCATCAGCAAGTCGGCCGTTTCATCGGGCACCACCGTCATTACACCTCCTGCGGCCTCGCTCGCTTGGCGATCTCTCCGAGCAAGGAAATGCCGATCCGGTTCCGGACCCATCCTTCTCCGAGACATCGAACGATGGGAAATGCAGCGCGAGCGTTACCCTCATGTCTGCGGGACCAAACCTGCTACCTGCAGTTCGTTCAATATCGCCTTTCATCGTTTTATAATACGTGGTTTTATGGACTGTCAAATGTTGTGTTTCCGCCATGGATGCACGGCAGCGAGTGGCACTGAATCTGAGGCGAATACGAGTTTTGCGGGGGATCTCGCAGGACAACCTGGCGCTTGAGGCAAATGTTGAACGCGCCTATGTCGGCTATCTTGAGCGCGGCAATAAGAACCCGACGGTCACGACCCTCGAGAAGATCGCCGCAGCGCTGTCTTGCGATATTTCGGAGTTCTTCGCTCCGGTTGCCGATGATGTTGTGACGATGAAGCCACTGAAGAGCGGGCGGAAGTCCTCGGGCAGCTGATACTTATCTTGCGTCGGCTGCAGGCGTGACCGTACATGAATTTGATTGGTTCATATCCCAGGCGGGCCTGCCCAGCGCGCTTTGATAGCGCCTATGAACTGCTTGAGCGGGGTTTCGGCCGGAAGATTGGAGAGACATAATATTTTCGCTCGCCGGTGGAGAGCGAAGAGGTCGGTTGTGTTCATTTGCGTAGAGATTTTAGTCAACTTTGCATTTCATCGTGACCCTATCTAGAAGGGCAATATCGAAAATCCGTCAGCGGGCTCTCAGCAATTGAATGGATCAACCTCAAACGCAAATCTGGGTCAAAGCTTTGTGAAACTGAGCACCCAATTGAACGGGGCCAACATCAGAATTGGCATTCCCGCTTCCGACCAATGACAATCGAGGCCGATCGGCCGCAGTTCGACTACGGCTATGGATGATGAGACGTAGAGAAGCCGCATTTCACCGTCCGCCTATCAAGCGTGCTTCGCTTTATCCGATCGTTGCCAAAAAATTCTCCAATTAAGCGACGGATTTTCCGATCTTGTCCGTTTACTCGACCGAGATCTGACAACGGCCGAGATTGTGAGGCTCCCTAGGCGCCTGAAACGCATAATGTGCCTTTGAGGATATCAAGCGACGCTTCACGGTGCCCATTCATCGGCGCGTGTTTCATAGCTGTATGACATTTGCCTGTGAGGCCGGCCATAGGCATCGCCAGGTTCTAGTTGATCCGCAGCCTGATGGAGGATTGGCAATGCATTTTACGCGTCGACAATTTGTTGTTCTGGCTGGTGCTTTGTCTATTTCGCCGCTTCAACGTGTTCAGGCAGACGAGCACAACACGTTATTCTGGCACGCTGGCCGGGCAGATCAATCCTCGGCGATTTTTGGCTATGAGCGTATTAATGCAGCATTGGTGTCAGACATTGTTAGCGATGGCGATCGAATAGCTGATAGTGCGACTTCGATTTATACCGACTTCAATCAAAATTTGCCGTTGGCCCGCTACAAGGTAAATCTGAAAGACGTGCCCCCTGTTTTTCCGGAATTGCAACAGGCGGATGCAGATGACCTGCGGCGGATTATGACGGCGGGTGGAGGAGCTGCGGTTGAAAACCTTCCAGGATTCGTGGTGAGTCTATTCCTAATCGGGGAGGGGCAACACCCCGCAGGGCCAACCGCTGGTGGAGTAATCATAGATCATGTGCGCTCCAGCGGTAAACAACCATCTCCGTTAATCAGTGACGCAGAATTTGAATCGATCTGGTCCCCGCCCGATACTCCTGCCGCGAGGTCTGTGGGCGCCCGCCAGATCAGCTATCTGCTTCAAAAGCGTCGGCAAGTTGGACCCATAGGCCTCTATCTCGAAACACTTTATGCTCAGCGACGTTCGTCCGAGATTATGCAGTTGATAGCAGAAATCGACAGGGAGGGAGTGATCAGTCCAACGGTGTCGCTGGGTGGTCCTCAATTCAAAGCTCTACTTCTCGAGCAGATCCTGAAAATCCGCTCAGCGAAGAACTTTATCTTCCTGCCATTAGGTGTCTTGCTGGGTGATGATGGCATCTTGCAGCGAATGAGAGGAAACGGCTTTCAAATAAATTCTCTGGCGTGATGTCACCTATGCTTCCGAAAATTCCGGCATTGGCCGTGTCTCATCAAACCGGCTTCTTATCGCCTTAGGAACTTCGTGACGGAGCTCAGGAAAGGACATCATATTTGCTCTCCTTCATCGGCCGACATTGCATAGCCCGACAACTTCAAGGAGATAGGCTCTTGGAACCAGTGACAGCCGTAAGCACTTGCTTTCGAAAATATTGTGATTTCTCAGGACGGGCGTCTCGCGCCGAATTCTGGTGGTTCGTGTTCTTTGTGGCCTTCGTCAGCTCTCTCGTAGCGTCCTGGGGAGCAGGCGTCTTCGGAACAGATCCACAGACCGGAGACGCGCGCAGTCAAATCATCAGTTCTCTGTTCCAACTGGCAACTTTCCTTCCGCTGGTCGCGGCTGCCTCGCGACGCATGCATGATAGCGGGCGCCGAGGACGGTATATCCTGCTTCCAATGATGGTATACCTCATCTTCATCCTCATATCGCTTTTGGGAATCAATGATTTGGGCAACTTGATATCGCCCCCTGGCGAACCGATCATGGCAACAGGCCTAATTGTATCTATCAAAAGAGCTGGGGTTACCGCTTTCATTACCATATATCTTGTGTCGCTGGTCCTCATGTTGTGGTGGATGACGCGTCGTTCCGAACAGCACGACAATCGCTATGGCCCAATCGCTTAAGAAGCAGCCAAATTTCGGCAGACAACAAACGAGCAATGCTCCACCTACGCGCCGACTTATCGACCACAGAAGAAGGCTCTCTTCGGCCTGCCGTGTGGCGCAGCACATGGCCAAACAATATTTCCGCGCTCCATAGGGGACGCTACGGGAAATAAACGAACAGGCTGTCGTCGAAGCTCAATCTTCTTTCCTCCGCCAGCAACGACGGGTGGCGTTGGTGTCGGCGACCGGGGGCAATCATCCACTATCCGAATAGATAAGCGTTGAACACGGACCTTAGTCTGATGACGAGTGACCTTATTTCACTGCGCGGCTTGTGAGGCGTAATACCGGTGGGTGTCAGCTCGCGGCCACGACCGGGAGCTTCTCATGCAGTGACGAGGGCTTTAGATTCATGCAATCCTTTCGATCGAACGAACCATGACGTCTCAGTTGGACATGTTTTCGGACAATGCGCGCGCCGCCGTCAAATCGCCAGCGTCAAGCCTGCGTCTTCGACAGGTCGGTTCTACTCCCGACGAAGCCGAGATGGTGCGGATCCTGCAAGCAACCGGACGCTATCAGATTCTGAAAAAACTCGAAGCTCTTCCTGTTGCCGCTATTCCAAGACCTGGCTATCCCCTGCAGGGCGTCATCCTCGATACCGAGACCACCGGGCTCGATGCGAGAAAGGACGAGATCATCGAAATCGGCCTGATCGGCTTCACGTTCAATGAAGCGGGCGAGATCGGAGATGTAACCGGCATCTACGGCGGGCTGCAGCAACCGAGCATCCCGATCCAGGCCGATGTCACCCGGCTGACCGGCATCACCAATGCCATGGTCCTCGGCAAGATGATCGACATGCCGGCGGTTCGTGCGCTCATCGAGCCCGCCGATCTCATCATTGTCCACAATGCCGGCTTTGATCGGCCCTTTTGCGAGGCGTTCTCTTCGATCTTTGCCCGCAAGGCCTGGGCTTGTTCCAATTCCGAGATCGATTGGAGCGCCGGGGTATATGAGGGAACCAAGCTCGGCTATCTTATCAACCAGAGTGGTTATTTTCACGTCGGGCATCGCGCTGTCGATGATTGTTTCGCGCTGCTAGAGGTATTGTCTCGCTCCCGAGACGGCATCAACAATCGCCTTTTGCTGAGCTTTACCAGGCAAGCCAGCGCTCACGCGCGCGCATCTTTGCGGAGAACTCGCCCTTCGACCTGAAGGACCGCTTGAAGGAAAGAAGTTATCGCTGGTCCGACGGCAGTGATGGTCGACCGAAATCGTGGTGGATCGAAATCGCCGAAGAGGCCATGGAAGATGAGCTCCGCTTCCTGCGAGCCGAGATCTATCGCTGGGAAGATGCCGACCCGCCGATCCAGCGCCTGACGGCCTTTGAACGTTTCAGAGCTCGGAAGTAGCGTAAGGACGGTCTCAGTGTTTATTTGTGTCGCGATTTCACCCAGTTTTGCATTTCGCCAAGACCCTCTAACGATATCGATATAGCAAATTCGTCAATGGGTTCACGAAGACTGAATGGATCAACGTCAAGTGAAAATACAGGTCAGAACGTCGTGAAACTCGACATGTTTGCTCGCAGTTTCCCCACATGGTTCAATCGCCACATTGATTTGGGGAGAATTGAGCGATGATGGGATGTCAGGCAGCTCCGGCCTATCTCTTCTACAGTTACCGCATTGGTGATCATGTCCCCGCTGCACGGGATCGACTGCCATATTGAACTTGAGAGAGTTCGAGCCCAGTTGAAGCCGCAGTTCTATGCTCTCCTGTTTCAACCATTCTATCCAGATCGAGTCGCAGTATCCGTTTAACGCACCATCATGCCCAATCCTATCCTTGTTCTTAGGACTTTGTTGAGGAACAATAGTCTTGATGACAAGCACCAAGTGATCGCGGCTCTGGAGAAATGTCTTTGGTGATGACGATCTGGCAAGAGGATCGGTTTCCGGTTCGCGTTCACGGGATGATCCCGTTCTAGTTTCCAATGACAGCCGCTTTGCTCGCCAAAAGCGATTAAACGCAACCGCGCCACGCGGCTGCGCGAGCCTTCGGCTGTCCCCAAGAATATCATTCGCCTGAAGTGGCCGGAGAGGCTGCCTTCAAATACAACTATGGAGTAGTCTATTGTTTTTCCTAGGAAGTCTCAAAGTCGGAGCAAAACTCGGGCTGTCATGTGGTATCGGAATTGTGCTGATCGCCGGCATGATTGCAACTCAACAGATGGCCAGCAGCGCGATCGTTGCGGCAAATGCGGCCGTATCGCGCGAACAGACAATTTTTAACGGCATTCAAACGGCCGCCGTATCTCTTGCCGAGATGCGGGCAGCCGCTCGCGGTGTCGATAGCGCGGGATCCACACAAGAGATTGAAAGCGCGGTGAACCAAGCCCGCAAGAGTAGCCAGCAGGCATGGGATGGCCTAGAACAGCCCATTAATATCGCACTGAAACCTGACGTTCTAAACGATATCCGCACGAGCTTGCGGGAGTATGAAAGCCAGATCGTGAAACGCGCTTCCGCCTTAAGCTCAGAAGTAGCGAAGGCTGGTTCGGCACCAGACCATGTTGATGTCGAAAAGGCACTGGCCGTGGTGCCGGCCGCGGAAATTCAACAGACGATGGAACGTGCGCGGAATGCGACCGACGTCTCCATCAAGAACGCTCGCCATTTCACGGAAGAGGCACGAACGGCGCTGGCAGCTTCTGTTTCACGCGCAGATTCCATGACATTGGTGATCGGCGGAAGCGTTGTCTTGGTCCTCCTTATATCGGCTGTCGGCCTCATGCTGGGGATCGCCAGGCCTATCAAGGCAATGACCGATGTCATGCGTCGCCTTGCTGCCGGCGACCTCGATGCCGCGATCGCCTACACAGGCCGTCGGGACGAAATCGGCGCGATGGCGGAAACCGTCGAGATATTCCGACAGAATGCGCTTGCCAATGCACGCCTTGAGGACGAGGCCGTCACGTCTCGCGGCCACCAGGAAGCCGAGCGTGCCGAGATCCAGCGTCGCACGGAACGCGAAGCGGAACAACTGCGCTTCGCATCTCACAATCTTGCATCCGGTCTCAAGCGGCTGGCCGCCGGCGATTTGAGCTTCCAGATCAACGAAGCTTTCGCACCGGATTTCGAACCACTACGCCAGGATTTCAACCAGTCCATCCGCCAACTCGGCGCAGCACTTTCGACAATCGCCGAAAGCGTCCACGCGATGGACAATGGCACCCGCGAGATTTCGGCTGGCGCGCAGGATCTCTCCAGACGGACTGAACAACAGGCAGCGTCGCTCGAAGAAACCGCCGCTGCGCTCGATGAGATTGTCGCCAATGTCGGATCATCTGCGAAACTGACGGAAGAAGCACGCACGGTCGCGACCCAGGCCAATCAGAGTGCGCAGAAATCCGCGGAGGTGGTCTCGCATGCAGAAGAGGCGATGAGGCGGATCGAGGAGAGCTCGCAACAGATTTCCAACATTATCGGCGTGATCGACGAGATTGCCTTTCAGACCAATCTTCTGGCGCTCAACGCCGGCGTCGAAGCGGCGCGAGCCGGCGAAGCCGGCAAGGGTTTTGCGGTCGTCGCCCAGGAGGTCCGTGAGCTTGCGCAACGCTCCGCGCAGGCAGCCAAGGAGATCAAGGGCCTCATTCAGACCTCGACAACAGAGGTGGAAAGCGGCGTGCGCCTGGTGCGCGATACCGGCGAGGCCTTGAACGTGATCGGCGGCTTCATCGGGCAGATCAACAATCACATGAACGCCATCGCGGTCTCAGCAAAGGAACAGTCCACGGGTCTCGCGGAAATCAACACAGCGGTCAACTCGATGGATCAAACGACCCAGCAGAACGCGGCAATGGTGGAGCAGTCGACGGCCGCCGCATCCAGCCTCGCCCAGGAGGCGGTGAAATTGGGTGATCTCATCGCTGGCTTCCAGCTTGAAGGCGCCTCCGGTCCGCGTGTTGTCCGCGAAACGGCCAAACCGGTCGCCTCGCCTGCAAGAGCACTGGGTAGCAGGCTGGCTCAAGCCTTCGGCGGCAGGACCGCGGCGGCAGTTGCAACCAAGGAATGGGAGGATTTCTGATGGAGGCGATACCTTCGGCCCACGGTCAGACAACCATGCTGGAAATCATTGCCTTTCATCTGGGCGATCAGCAGTTCTGCATCAAGACGACGTCGATACGGGAAATTCGGGGATGGGCAGCGGCAACGCCGCTGCCCCACGCTCCGGCGCATGTGCTTGGCGTGATGAACCTTCGCGGTTCCGTCATTCCTGTCATCGATCTTACCAAAAAGCTGGGCATGGGCAGTTCGGCCCATACCAGCCGCAGCGCGATCGTCGTTGCCGAGGTTGGAACGAACATTATCGGCCTAGTCGTTGATCGCGTATCGGATATCCTGTCGATCGATGATCGGCGCGTTCAGCCGGTACCAGACTTCGGCACTTCGTTCGATCCCAGCTTTTCCTACGGATTTATCCCTCTCGATCAAAGCATGGTCTGCTTCCTGAACCTCGATCACATGTTTTCCAATCTGAATATCGACCTGGCCGCCGCGTAGCCTCCCGCGGTTCAACGCGTAAGTCTTCGCCTACGAACCGGCCGGTAGACGGCCATATCCCAATGAGATCATCCATGACACAGTGCCCTCATTTGCCCTCACTCATCTCGACGCCAACGGACGCGGCAATACCGCGAGCTGTCTCTTGCACATCCGACAACCATGATGGGCAACAGATGTTGCTACATATCCGCAGCAAACTCGTCGACGCCACCAATTATCTTGAGGCGCTTTGTGCCCGATTGCTGTCACAAAGTGAGGGCGGCACCGCAATTAGATGCGTCACGACACTGATTGAAGCACCCGAACAGCCGGTTCGCGGATAGTAGGCAGAAACAGGAGCCTCCTGCCTCGACAGGGGTGCGATCAACGATACAGGATGCGTCCGTGGTAGAACGCATCGATTGAGCGCACCGCCTGCAGCCGCATCGGCACGCCGGCCTATCGCCTGCATTCGCGCTTCAAGTCCGATGAAGGCGACACTCCGAAAGCCTCCTTGTACTGGACAGAAAAGCGGCCAAGATGAGTAAAACCCCAACGGCCCGCAATGTCTGCGATCGTCGCTTGGGGTGGCGCATTTCTGATATCGCTTCGCGCACCTTCGAGCCGCAATCGCCGAAGATATGCCATCGGCGTCTCGTTGTAAAAACGGCGGAAATTGATCTGCAAGGCGCGAACGCTCACGTCAGCGGCTGCCGCCATATCGGCGATCGTTATTGGGGCCGCGACGTTCGTTCGGGCAAATTCGATCGCCCTTCTGACCTGTTTCGGCGCAATCGCACTCCCGGATGATTGTCGGTGAGAAAGGGAGTGGGACAGGTTCTGCACCATGAGCAGGGACAATGTCTCCTGGAAACTGGCAATAGCGATAGGGGATGCCCTGACATTGTGGTTCGCGCAGATTTCGTCCCTAAAAAATCGCATCAGCGTGACAATCTGCATCCCGGCGCCGGACGACGTTAGCTGCATTGGCGAAAATTCGAAGTCAACCGGCACAAAGCACTCGAATGTGTTGGTCAGCGCAGTCATCACCGATTTTCGGCTGATAACGAAGCCCTCGCCGATCGACTGCTCTCCGATTTCCATTCGCGAGTATCGATCCGCCGTCGTCAGCACTCCGCAATCCGGAGTGACGACATGGCGAATATTGCCGGTCGCCAGCTGGCAGTAGGATGCATGTTCGAAAAAGAACATGAAATCGTCAAGCTCGACGTCGACGGCGAAATCCCGCCTTGTGTCGCTTGATCCGTTCCACCCCACGAAACCGTCGACGCCATGCATGCTGAACGCAAACAGATCGCGTGACTCCCGACTGAGAGGCCTATGACTGTCTTTCTTCTTATTTGTGGACATCCATGATGCAATTTCCTCGATCGTTAATGGCGCTCTTTCAAGTTTTGCGGTGAAAATTTCAGTCAATTCAAATCTCTTATCTGGCTATGTGCTTTTTCTTGCTCGCTCAAATTCGCGACATTCCATTAGCAGCACTCACGTGACATCAATTACTAGATCGCGCCCCTTTTAGTCGCACGACCCCCTTCTTCGGTGCGCCTCTCAGGAAGTGTGGTGCCGTAATTCCAAATCACTTTGGGGCAGATCCTGCGATCAATGAGCCCCCCGATCCGGGCAATGCCGTCTCCGACGGCATGAAGCCCTCAATCAAAGTGTCATCGGACGCCCCCTTTTATGCGCCCGCCCTGCCCGCGCTTGTTTGTTGGAGACGTCCGGCCCTGCTGACATAGGGGGATTCGTCAGCAAGCTCGATAGAGCCTTTACTTTACTCGCTCAGGCTCCTCGCTTAACTTCACTTGAGCCCAAACCGCTAACGCAAGTGCCTAACCTCTTGGAAGAGAATTTGCACGCGTTCAATTGTCCAAGCACCGCTGAGCTTGCTTCAAGCATATGGTTGTTGGTTTTCACGCGGAACTGAGCCGGTTTTAAAGTAAGCCCCTCGGGCTGGACCACGAGATCCGAAACGGTGTCATCGGACGGCGCGATGCGCATTTGCTGCGCTGACCTATTCGGACGCGCAATCCGCGGTCAGGAGATTCACGAATGAGGCCAGAAGCTCAGGATCAAAGTGACCTCTTGATCCAAGCATTGCGCCGATCGCTTCTGAACGAGACCACGCACGCTTATATGGTCGTGCCGCGGTGAGCGCAGCATACACGTCGCAGATCGCTGCGATCAGGGCAACGTGGGGGATGTCTTTTCCGGCAAGCTCGTGCGGATAACCGGTTCCATCGTATCTCTCATGATGATGGAGACAAATATCCAACACTGCTTTCGGGGCGCCTTCGATCTGCACAATCATTTGATGGCCCAGTTCAGGATGCGTCCTGATCACGATAAGTTCCGCGACCGAAAATTCGCTGGGTTTTTGGAGTAAGCGAACTGGCAGGACCATTTTTCCGACATCGTGTAGCAGTCCACCCAAACCGAGCAGCCGTACAGTCTCCTCGCTCAGCCCGAGATTTCTGCCGAACGCAATCATCAAGGCGCTGACGACAAGCGAATGATGACCAGTATCCTCGCCCATGTCTTCCAGATGTGTTGTGTTGATCAACGTTCGGGTGCTTGTCTCTGACATGAGCCGCTCAACGATCCGGCGTGCAGCTTCAATGCACACAACGCGATCACGCAGTATCGAGGCAAACAGGCTGCGGATCGTTGGTTGCAATTCTGCGACCACTTGTTGGGCAAACTTGATCTGCACTGCCGTGAGCGGCATATCGAGAACACCGACATATGCCGGCGACACCTGCCCGTTTTGCAGGATATCCGGTTCGACGCTAAACCCCTTCCGCGAGGCCATGAGCATACTCAATTTATGACGCAGCATCGCAACCTCCATTTCGGCACGCCAGGCGAAAAGCCGCCTGCCGCTTCAGAAGGCGCACAGACAGCGTTGCCCGGTCGCCGCGCGTTCTACCTTTAGCGACGAATAACAGGCATATTTTTCGACCTTTCTTGCGGCAGGCGCCAGAATTGCTTTCGTAAGGCAAATCAAAATAGAAGTAATATAGCACGCACGAACTGCGCTGCCGATAGATAATTTTACGAATATTTATTCTTAAGCAAATTATCATTTTCGTAATTGCAACGAAAATTCCAAGATATATTGCGCAATACTTTCATTCTAAAATTCAATGCAATTATGCATTGAATTTCTTGGAAAGTAGCGGTTAGAATGCTGAGGAGCTTTCATGCAGCATCCGTGGCCGACAACACATAGCGCAAAAGCCGCTGGCCATCGCGATCGGATACCGGCAAGAATGCTAAGGCTTTCCAACGACCCTATTGCGCCCATCGCCCTTGGCCCTATAGAGGGCACCATCCGCCCTGCCAAGAAACATTCCGCAGTTGGCATCTTCTGCTCTCATGGACGCCACTCCGACGCTCACCGTTACGATCCGGTTTGGACTATCCTTATGCTCGATCGTAAGCTTCAGGACGCTCGTCCTTATCGATTCGCCAAGTTCTATCGCTTCCGCATGGCTGGCATTCGGTAGGAGCACGGCAAATTCTTCGCCGCCATAGCGCGCGACGACGTCGCCCGAGCGCGCCTGTGCTCTGATGGCGCCTCCAATCTTTCTCAAGCATTCATCGCCTGCAGGGTGACCATAGCCATCGTTGAATGATTTAAACCAATCTACGTCGACCATGAGCAGAGCCAGGTTGTGTTCACCCTGCGACGCGAGGTCAAATTCCCGTGTAAAGGCGGCGTCAAACATCCGCCGGTTGGAAAGGCCGGTAAGACCGTCTTGGTCCGCCAAGGCCTGCAGCCGACGATTGGCATCATGAAGTTGCTCTTCGATCACTTTGCGGACGGAAATATCCCGCAACGTTCCGATCAGGCCAGATGGCATGCTGGAATGAGGATCCTTGAGTGCTTTCAGCTGCGCTTCAACCCAAATCCAGTATCCCTCACGATGACGGAAGCGACAGCTCAATAAATTGCGCTCGGCCCGTCCTTCGAGGAGTTGCCGAAAGGCCAGTTCCAGATGATCGACCTCTTCGGAATGAAGAAACGCCATCGGCTGCGCACCGATCAAGTCTTCCGGTTCGCGCCCGAAGATTTCCCGACACGCGGGAGAGACATATCGATATATGAGATCTCGATCTAGCTGGAAAACCATGTCGGTTCCATGATCGGCGAGCAGCCGATAGCGAGCTTCGCTTTCCTTGAGCCTCTGTTCGCCAACGATTCGATCATGAATGTCCTTGCCGACCGAATGAATGGCTGTCACGTACCCATCCAAATCCCTCAAGGCCTTGTTGGTCCACACCATCCACCGAACGCGGCCATCGGGCAGCAGCACCTGATTTTGATTTTCGACGCTGTAGTCCACGTTACATACTTGGCGCAGATGTTCCTCTACCTCGGCGCGCTCACTAGCGGGAATGAAATCGAACAGACTTTTCCCAACCATGTCATTGGGTTCACGCCCATAGTGATGTGCGTAAGCATGATTTACAAACCGCAGCTCGCCCTCGGGGCTCGCCAGCGATACCAGCTCCGTCTGGTATTCCACGAGATCCCTGTAACGCTCCTCGCTGAGAGCCAACTGACGCTTCGCGGCCTTGAGCGCGGTCACATCCGTAATAACCGCCAGCGACACCCCGCCTGCTTCGCCAGGCATTCTATCCAACACAGCCGACAGCAAAACATCGATGATTTGTCCGTCCTTGCAGACCATTTGATATTCAATGTTGTCGCTGCGCCCGGACAGAAAAAAGGCCGGCAGGACCTCCCTCACAGCGTATGCGCGCGATTCAGCGGTTAGAAACTCGGACGAGCGTTTGCCAATGACTTCTTCCCGACTATAACCGAGCTTGCTAAGCCACGCGTCACTCACCGAGATCAGGAAACCGTCCTTGTTGATCGAATGCAGCATCGCGGGGGTGACTTGGGTCCGATGATCGAGCTCGGTCCTGATGTCTTCAAGATGCCAAGCTCTTGTAACGACAGTGGTATTTCTCGACACTTATACTCCGATCAACATTGCCCTCGTCCGAGTTGGTTGCCTGCGGACTGTCAGCGGAAACGTCACATGCTACCGTTCTCACATTATTTTAAAATTAATGATTGAGGCACCGACTTTGAGACTCAACACTCCCCGTATCTGTTACCTTGACCACACATCCACTCGACCCGACCTATGGTAGCGGTGGTTCGTCAACAGATCGGAGGCCGGTAAGTCCAGTGCTTGAAGATCAACGTGGATCCAGCTGGCGCAATCATTCTGCTCTTGATAGGATTCGAACCAATGGCCTATTGTAAAAAAGCCCATGCGTCTGAAACTCCTCAATGTCTGGCATCGAATTCGATGGAATGACGGATTTGGAGCCGAGAGCAGTAGTGCTGCTATGAAATAAAAAGATGCATTTAAGCACGGAATGGTTAAGTGTCGAACGACAGCTATATTCCCGCAATCGAAGTATATTCGTGGAGTGTGCATACGACGATTTACAAGAGCGCAAAACTTCGGGCGAAATTCAAATCTAATTTTACCATTTCCACTTGAAATGGCGCAAGGCTCCAATATCATCTCGGGGATTGAGGAAGAGATGGCGAGATGCTTGAAAACAATATTATCGAGACCTTGTCTGAAAGTCGGCTCTCAGCCTTGGCACAGTTTGCTTCAAACATTGGCGCTGACGTCGCATTGCTTCTGCTGACCGATGATTTCGGCGCCAAGACCAAGCTCTCAGTTGCCTATGCGATCGGGTTAGACGAAGAAGAGCTGCGGGGAATATCATTCGACTTCCCATACGAGGCGCTCGCTAAGGTTCCGGTCGACTATTTCCATGAGATCGGAATAAGGCTGGCTGACAAGGCCCAGGGCGCGCTGGTAGACGCAAGATGGAACGTGCTGGCTTATACGCAACCAGTCACCGGGCGAGCAGAGACATTTGTCGGGATCGTCTTTCACGCAGGCCAGTCCAAAGCCCCTTCCCAACTCGCCGTAGCGGCCAATCTGCTGTGTCAGCAACTTGAGGTTGGGCGATTCATCCGGGTGATAGAGGCCACACGAACCGCACAACAGATCGCTCAGACACAACAGCTTGAAGAAGCGGAGCTCTTGAACGGGATAGCGACCACCGTCGGGACACAAATCAACTGCGAGCGTTTTGTCATTTGCGAACGAGACGCAACCAATCAGTGGCAAGATATAGACGCTCAAGGCAGAATTATCGAATTTAGCCAACCCGGCGAGTTCGTGGCAGCTGAACTCGTCAAGGTCATCGAGCCAGACTATGGAAAGAAAGGCGGCGCGTTATTCGTTCCCATCCATCGCCCTTCGATCAAGCTAAAATCGCAAAGCTTTATCAATGCGGCAGACTTTGTCGATGGATTTAAGCAAGATCAATACACTCAGAAGGCCATCGTCTTCTACGGACGGAAGCAATCACGATACCTCCAGGGTACGTTCAGTGAAGCTGATAGGCGGCTATGCAACCGTGTCTTCTTTTCAGTGCAGTCCGCTCTCGCCGCCGCTGAGTACCAAAGCAAGACAAACTGGACGATAAAGGTGTTGTTGCAAGCCGGCGACAGCGTGTTCCCCTTTTTCAAGCAATTGCGAGAGATCATTAGCGGCTTCGATCGTGGATTTTCCTCGGTAGGCGTGCTACGCGTTTTGAGCGAACGCGACGAAGTATTCGCGCGGGCGGATCCCGAGTATGACGTATCGATTCTCCCGGCAGACTATATCGCGCGCATTCAAAAGAGTTACCTCGGAGCTCTCTATGAAAAACATGGCGGCGAAGCACCGGACGGGGTTTTCATCGGGGTAGACAGCGCAGAGGGTTATTTCAGGCTCGAATTTCATTTCTCAAGCCATCTGAATGAGACCAGGATTTTCGTGGTCAGGTGCGACAACGAGCACGTATCGGTCGGGGCGTTGCGCGGCCTTATTCACTTTTTCACCGAATTGCATGTAAGGCACAAGCGAAGCGCGTTTCTGCTAGAGCGCGCCGCATACATAACCCAAGTTCGCCACGTGCTGGTTCATCATGTTTCGGCGGCGCTCAAGGCGCTGTCGAGCATACAGTCGACTTGGCGCGCATCGGCACGCGACGAAAAGCTCTGGGCGGAAGTACGCAAGGATCCTGACTTTCCGCGCTTCGTTGATCTAGGCGTGATCAACATGGCTCGCGCCAGCAAGTTCATGGAGGCGGGAAGATTTATTATCGATGACATCAACGCGAAATCCCTGAACCGAAAGGGAATAAACATCATCAGCATCGTTGAGGATACGTTCAAGGTTCTAAACTATGAGCGCGAGCAGCGCAGGTTAACCGTCCGCGCCAAGGTCCGGGGCGCCCAACCATCGATCATGAACGGTGACGAAGAGCTCTTACGGATCGCCATGATGAATCTCGTCGATAACGCAATCAAGTACAGCGCGATCGGCCGGGAAGTTACGTGGGAGATTGATTTCAAGGAGTATAGTTACACCTTCCGCATTACAAGCCACGGCAATCCAATCCGCGTACGAGACAAGGACATACTCATTAAGACAAGATTCAGAGCCAGGCAGCTCGATCACCTGAACCAACGTCATGGAACTGGTTGGGGTCTTCCAGTTACCAACAAGATACTTCAGGCGCACTCTCCGACATGCAAGCTCGATTTCGAAACGGTTATCGACCCGCTGGAACCAATCAACTCAAGAAATACATTCTTTTTTCAGATGCCATACAGGACAGGTACGGTGGCCCAAAATGCCGAATGATGGTCTCTCCAGCGGTCTTTCGATCCTTCACTTTGAGGATCAGTACATGGATATGGCACCTCTCGTCCATGATTTGTACCTAGCTCTCCGTGAACATATTGCGGCCTTGCCGGGAGGGCATATCTTGCGCAAATCGCTCGACGAGGAAGATCAGATGCGAGTATATACGCTTGCACTTGATAGTGCCGATCTTCCACCTGTGCGCTACGTACTCACCTCGATCGACAAAATGAACGCAGTGCTTTCCAAGCTCTTATACAGCCGCCGAGTCTTTGTACTCGATGCTTGGCGTGAGGAACCTGCCGCGAACAAGTTGGTCAGCAATATCGAAGAGACTTACCGATCAATCCAGGGCCTGTACGAGCGCATCGACGACGTCATCATTTACTCGGCGTATCCCGGCAACGCCAGTCGCATCAAGGCCGGCGCTATCCCGAGGGAACTCACTAAGTCGTCACCCGAAGACTTGGCTGCGTACCTCCTGAGCAAGGTTCTCGAATATTACGCCAATGTTTAGATCTGTCTCATCTGCTTATCCGAGCGCGGAAACAGCCACGATCGTCGATTGGCGCAGGTTTCTGCAACTTGAAGCGTCAAGCAAATTGGTTCGGCAGCTATACCTGCGCGATCCGATCAAGGATGTAAGTTTCGGTTTCAACGCTGTCGCTGTGTTTGGCTTTCACAAGACGCCGAAGGGCAGCAAGTGCCTGTATTTCTGGCACAAGGATTTCAAAGCGATATCTCATCGAAACGGCAATGATTTTGGTAAGTTACGTGATTATCTTGAATTTGGGCTGAGCCTCGCCGGCGCAGCCGAGAAGGATCCTTCCTGGGCAACGGTCACGCAATTGCATGGCAAGGATTGGAGTCAGACGCTTCGATCTGACGATGACGACGTCAGGCTGGTCTTCGAGTTGCATTGGAAAACGTTCGGCGAGCTATCCTTCGTATGCCTGTATACGCATCCACGAGAGGACAAGCGCGGCGTCAGGGTCTCTCCGGTTACCGATGTCGCGAGGAACGATTGCTTGAGTTTCCATTATGATTATTTCCACTACAGGAGTCCGATCTGGACCGCCGTTCCCATTACCTACATCTTCGATCGGATCGGATCGTCCATTGGTTCTCTTTGTGCCATGCATTTGGAGCCCAAGTCCTTTTGGCCCCTGGAGAAACAAGATCTGTTTTTGTGGCCTTGGCAGCGTTGCATAAGATTTTCAAACCAGGAGCTATCGTTTAGTGAGCTGCGGACGTGCTCACTGGTTTTCGATCTAAGGAAATCAACGCTCGCGATGCAGTCCGTCCGGGATATCGGAAAATACTCACCCTTCATTGAGAGCATTGTTGACAACGCTCGGGATGCGATCTTCGCAAATGGCGGCTTCTTCGACAAGGAAACGGGAGACGGCGTGGTTGGCCACTTCGTCGATTTCGGTCCGCTCGATGTCGAGCCTGCGGAAAAAAGAGCGTTCGATGCTGCCGTCCAGATGGTTCGAGGGGCGAGTGAGATCTGTGAGGCGTTTCAAAGCGAACTAGATGATTGGATCAACAATTTGGGGGGCGCAGTCGGTTTGCATTCCGGCAGCGCCGTATGGACTGCTGCACGCAACAATGTTCAGGCGATCGGTGAAAGTGTTGTGACAGCCGCCAGGCTATGTGCGGAGGCAGACGTCAGATCGGTGTTCGTGTCAAACGGATTTTTTCAGCACCTGTCCAAACAGATACGCCCAGAGATCGTCGCGAAGTTTGCAAGAAAGAGTTATCTCGGCAAGGAAAACGGCGCCAAACCCCAAAAATCGGGTTTCGCACTCGATGTGTCTGAGATGATTAAGTAGCGACCGCTGCCCTGTCGAGAGACGAGCGCACACCATAGGTAAACGAGTGCTTGTCCGCAATTTGCCTTGCGGAATTGTCAAAATTCGAGCGTAGGTCGTCTGGCAGCGCCTCAAAAAGCGCATCACTTATTCTTACCCGTCCAAGAGGAAGCCCATCGGTTGCCGTGCGGGCTTGTTCGTAGCGGCTGGCGGTGTTGACGGTTTCTCCAATCAGGGTAAATGCGACACGATTGGCTCCGCCAAAATCTCCTACCGTCACCTTGCCGATATGCATGCCTATCCGGACGTCAAGCGGCAGTCCGCGTTCCTTGATCAATCCCCCGAGGGTCGAGCCAGCTTCAAGCGCGGCGGTGACGGCTCGCGGGACAAAGCGCTTCAATCTGACATCGTCGGGAACTCGCCAGAAGCACATAAGTCCATCGCCCATGTATTTGTCGACCTGACCGCCAGCGCTGGCAACGATTGCTGTTTGCACATCCATTATTTCGCGAACGATACCACCGACCTCGGCCGGGCCAAGGTCTGCGGCGTAAGACGAAAACCCTGCTATGTCACTGAACCACACGATGGCTTGGCAAACCTCCGGATCGATCCGGGAGAAACCCTGATCCGTGATCGCCGCCCACGCGGCGCTAAAGGCTTCTGCGCACACGAAATGCTGCATGACATCACGCATCACCGAGGAAGACGAGTTAAGATCAGCACGCTGCCCTTGAGCCTGGTCAAGTTTGCCTGCCAATACAGCAAGCAACGTATCTTTCCAAACTAGGCGTTGGGCCTGGTCCATTTCCTCAAGCAGCGAAGCGTCTATGCGCAACGCGGTCAGCTCCCCGAGCGCCACCATATCCGCACCGCGCAGTCGTAGCTTTGGCGCAACTCTTACGAAAGCAACCTCGCCAACGATCTCGCCGACGCTCCGTACGGCGATCAGACCGCGGTCTTCAACCCGGACCTGCCCCTTCAATATAAGCCACATTTCATCGGCTTCATCACCCTTGCGGCAGAGTAGCTGGCCGTCTCTCAGGTTCAAAACCCGCCTCGCAGCATTGAGAAAAAATGCTTCGAGACTCGTCGGGCTCGGACAGAACTCCGCCAAGAATTGGGATATGGCTTGATGGGCATTCATGGGCCAACTCCTCAGTTTTGAGACGAAAGACTATCACAAACTCTGCGCGCAACAAGTATCTCTACATCAGAAGACATTTTGCATGAAATGTTGATGAATAGATGATTCGCTTGTCAATACCATCCGGCGATCTGCACCAGCGTTGCTATCATTGAGGATCACAATTATTGAACTTGGCGGCATGTATTAATACACACTCAATCCAGACCGCTTGATTGTTATTCAGAATGCGCTTGAGAATTCGTTTGTTCTGGCATCATTGAATGATCGAAAGCTTAGGCCTGCGGAGTATTTGATCTGTTGTATTGACTGGCGCCCAAGCGCATATAAAATATAATTTCTACCATAAATCGTTGTCAGTTGACGCCATTTGTAGATCCTCCGACGGAAAGCCGCCTTCCCCGCATGCATCGTGCGAGCAAACGGCCGCTCTGAATTCACGGCAGCACATGAGCTCGGGGCCGCTAATACGAATGAAAACTAATTATCTCTCCTGTATGATGCGCGGCGCGTAACTAAGTTGCGCGAGGTCGCTTTCCAACTCGACCTTCGCGCTCGGTATCCAGACCCCTACGGTAAAACCACCCCACGCTTCCACGGAAAGTGCTGCGCGGTTCCCTCTGAAAACCACTTTTACACGCGAAGGTGAGAATGTGGGGTGGAGAAAGAACCAAGCCTCAGTCCCAAGCTCGACGCCGACACTCTGGTCGGCAAGTATCTCCAAGGTAACCGACACCCAATCTCGTCGTTTCCTCGGAGGCCCGAAGGAGGCGCTGAGGCGAAAGCCATCGTGTTCAGACTGCCCACCGAAACGCCCGGAGTTTGGATCGTCAAATGGCCCTGGTTCACGATGGAGTGCCGGATAATCGAGCTTTTCCGTAAACGAACTCCCGTGAACGGGAAGGCTCGCTTCATCCGAAGCCTGCGAATCCTCAGGAGCGGCAACCGCCGCGTTGCCCAGGGTAATGCTGCCTGCAGACAACGTCCCTTGAAATATGACAGTCGTATCCCGGGCTCTCAACACGCCGGTTGATCTTCGATTGGGAACCAAACTTCCGTTCTCTTTCAACGCCTTTAGATCCCGACGCAGCCATGAAAACGCAACTCCCGCACCGCGCTGCAATGCGAACTCGCGATTCCAGCGCTGCAGCATTCTGATAATCAGATCTCGCGAGGCTTCAGGAAGGAATGGAGCCTCTACTTTGCCTGGCGATTCGGACAAACCTCCAATCATTTCTCCAAAAAGCTCATTGCTGTAGGAATAGTAGGGCGCCCCTGCAACCTGGGCCATTTCGAGGTGTTTTGCGGCTGCGACCGCGGCGGCGACCTGATCATCGTGATACTCGGTGGCTGACCTCAGAATACAGCACGCGCGGACGATGTGAGCATCGAATGCCCAACCGGCGTGGAGCAGCAAGTCCCTTGTCCACGTGTCCTCCAAGAGAGGAAATACCTCCGGAAACCGAAGTGTCAGCAGTCCATAGACCATTGCGGCCCAAGGGTCGTCAGATGGAGCAGGCGGAACGATCGAGGCAGCATCCTTCGATTCGACGGATGCCTTGACCGCTTTCGCTTCGGCAACGGTTCCTGCCGCCAGAGCCCGAACCATGGCACGCAAACGGATATCAACGGGCATGATCTGGATGGTAATATCCGAGGTGAACAGATGAGAAGGAGTCATCTCAATGGTCGTTCCGCCAAGATACATCGGCACGAGGCATCGCTCTATGCGATCCGACTCGATTGACGATGACAATCTCACGCGCTCGCGAGGCTTGAACCCTTGCTCCGATCGATGCAGTTCTATTCTAAGCGCGTTTACCGCCAGTTCGAGGCGATGGCTTCCTTGGTAGGGGCCATAGGATTCCCTGCTGCCAGGCGCTTCCTGTGACAACGCTACCGATATCCGCCTGGGTGCAGTGGCGAGACGCAGCGGCTCAAAGCTTCGTGTCTCGGACGGCGAGAGCTTGAACTCATCGATGATCCCCGCCGACGAGAGCAATTCCGTCATCGGGACTTGCGCCGTTGCGCGTTGGGTCGTCGTATCATAGAAGCTGGTGTTGCCTCCCCCGGAAGCCAGCGCCATGAATGTTGGCAGCGACACCGTATTGGCCTGCCCTTCCTTAACCTCGAAGAGCACTGCTTGGGGAGCAAGGCCCGCCGGCGAAATCTCGGCGGAATAAACGCCAGGAGCGAGATCATCGGCCAAAAAACTGTGCAGCTCCGGCGTCGCTATCCAGTCGGCGATAACCTTTTGCGGATCACTGATGCGCACGCGCCCAACGGAAAGATCGGCAGGTGCCTCAAAATGCAGGCTCGTCTTCATTGGACGCCCACCAATTGTTTGAGCAGGGGCTCAGGGGTAAACACGGTCGAGTATTTTTGACCCTCGCGCTGCGCGATTGCATAGAGCGAGCGCCGGGTTGCCGGAACGGTGACTAGCCAGGCGCCCTCATCGCCCGCCGCCCGGTTTCTTAGCCACGGCAGATCCAGGTTCTCCTGCTCACTCACATAGAGGTCACAATCGCGCATTCTCTCGACCGGATCGGTGATGATGACGATGGGAAGCTCGAAATTGCCATTGAACGTTGCAATCGGATAGACGTCGTTCGGCATCACATATGCCGTGTGTTCGAAGGAACGCTCGACCCATCGGTCGAAGAAGATTCGCCTGATCTTATGGAGATCCACCAGAAGAGAAGTCGGATCGACGGTCCATTGATTTTCAACCCGGCGCGCCGAGGCGCCGCCCAGCGCCTTGATCAGGACTTGGGTAAACCGACCGAACCGTACCTCATTGCCGGCCGCCAGACCGAAATCCGCAGAGATGAGATTTTCCCCATCGTAGGCGAAACTCGTCTCGGATGCCGCGCAGATCAGAGCGACGTTGTTTCGTGGAGCGCGGAATGGCAGTGGCGGCGGGAAGAAGCGGCACTCCAATGCCAATCCAAGCTCGAACTTGGAGAGAAATTCGCCACACGCATCGGCAAACAGGAATGCCGACCCGATATCCGGGTTGCGACGGAGCGATTGGGCCAGGGAACCCAACCCCAAGTGGCTCCAGGGGTTGGCGGCTGACCGGTTCAAATCTTCCAGAAAGAGGACAGGCTGTGTCGCGTACATGGCGCCGTGACCACAGCAGTAAAATAGCGCGGTATCCCCAGGCCTGACCGAAAGTCTGTTCCACCAAGCGCCACCGGCCTTGATAATGTTGGCTTCGCTTGCTCGAGCAACAGGTTTCCCCGGGCTCCATTGGAAACGATTGCCGGCGGCACCAAGATTGGTAGGGTCGGAAATTAATACCTCGATCGACGCGAGCGGGGCCGCAAGCCGACTGGTATTCAGCTTCAGCCATTCGCATACGAACTTTGCGCTATCGGCAGCACTTGGAAGATCCGTAACGTCTCGCAGCTCCTTTAGCTGGCCCTTCGTCGGCTTGGCGTGCGGATAGTCGCCGACGCCGATCACGAAAGCATGCGTGCGGCTACCTTGTATGGTGTCGTCTTCGAAGATGAGTGTCATGGCAAACCCTAGATAATTCCGAGCTCTTTCAGCCTTTTGCGTGCCCGCGCATAAAATTGCGGTCGCGAGAAATAGGCCGAGTGCGTCTCCATCAATCCCGCGGCGGTGTCGAACATGAGGTCCCTCACATCCTCAAAGATTACATCCGACCTGAAGGCGAATGGGTCGATCGGATCAAACACGTTCATCCAGTCCTTGACGCAGGCAGGCTTCGAAAGCCTCCCGCCTTTCGGCGCGTCGCGCGAAAGGAGATTAAGGGTTCCAAAGAAGCCCGGCTGAGATCCGATTGTTATCAGGGATGCTATTTCGATGTCCGCCGGCAATTTTGCGTCCACCGGGTTCAGGAGCATATCCGTAAGGATCACTCCCCCGAGGCTGTGCCCGATCAGCACAAGCGGCCGCTTTTCCGCCTTCGCAGCCGTATGCGCCGCAATCAGCGCGTTGCGAACCCTTGTCCGGATTTCCTCCCGCGCCTCGCCATTGTGGAGATATGCGAAGACATCGCCGAAAAACAGTCCGACAGCCGGGGTCAACCGTCCTCGGACGGCATCGAAACCTATCGTGGACACCGAGTGCTTGATACGGTTGGTCACCGCCGCGATTGCATCTCGAATGGAGCCGGTGACACTAAATGCCGCGCCGGGCGCCGAAAGTCGGCGAGCGAGATCAGCGTCGTCGACGGTATCCTTAAGCGAGGCTTGAGCGGTGTTGTCGGCAATCTGCTTAACCGCTTGTGCGAACGCCTGGACATCCTCAGGCTTCAATGTTTCGCCATTTTGCGAGGCCTCATCCACCAATTGTGCGAAGATCGCATCAAGGGCGCCGACCGCTGACTGCTTGCCGATTGCGGAAACGGATGCCTCGCCACCACTATCGTCAGTATCGTCGGCAAAATTCTCACCCCCGATGCGGAACGCTGAGATACCTCCTGCGTCTGTCCTATAGACGTCCGGATTGATGACCGGGACGAGATCGCCCCAGAGAGGCGAGGTGACGGTCACCGTTTGCCCCGCAAAAAGAACGTCCTCGATCAGTTTCGTTCGATTTTTCACGGCCGCCCGGTACTCGGCGCTGTCGCGCGTCGCCACGCCATGGACAAAGACCAGATATGTCATGCGTTCCCCTAGCTATTATTGCAACCTGGACATGAGGCGAATTTGGCAATGAACTGCGATGATGATCTTTTGACTGCGCCAGCTTCAGATGGCGCCATGCCCCCAAGGCCCCGAAACGAACCGGAAAACGATATTGAACGCTGGGCACAAACACCCACCGCATCGCTCCGGGAGCCCGCAGCGAACATCGTCAGCCAATTTTAGTAATGCCCCGTATGCACTTGCTCGAAGACGAACGATTATCGCGTGCCTTGCTGTGTTTTAAGACGCCCCCATCCAAAACGCCCAGCAATACGAATTGTCAAATCTGAGGCGCAAATCATCAATACTGAAAGTGCGCCGAAAGCTACTATCGCAGCCTTTCTATTGCTAGCACAGTTATTGCGAGAGATCAAAAGCATTCATTACAACGCCAGATCAATTGCATTCCTGTGGTTGACGCTTGCGACCAATCACCCGACGCTGACGATCGGAATTCGGGTTGTCTCGATTGGGCAAGTATCCATCGACAGGCAACGCCACACGGATTTGCGCAATGGTCAGGCGTGGATCTTCGGCTCGACAGGGTCCGTCAGCCGGCGGAGAATCTCCTGCAGAACGGTTGCGGCGCGTTCGGTTCCATCCAGATTATCAAGCATCGAACAGAGCGAATGAAAGCCGAGCGCGCGGTAGGCCTCGAATTGCTCCTCGGTAAAGAACTGATCGCTGGTCGGCTCGTGCGGGAAACGCGGGTAGCGCCGCTCATAATCGAGTACATAGCTCGGCTCGTCTCCGGTCATAGCTGCCTTGACATAGAGGATGTAGCCTACCTTTCCGTCCGGATAGAAAATGCGACCGATGGCGCCATGGTTCCATTCCCCGCAAGCCGGCGTGGGTCTGATCCCGGCTTTCACAGCAACTTTCCTGCCGATGGCGCTATCCGCCATTGCCTGGAACGGCAGGTCGAAGCGAACCCCGAGGTCGATCCTAGCGAAGCGTTCAACATCGACCAGCGATGCAAAGGACATTGCCGGGTCGGCCTCTGCGTCGGCAACGATGATTAGCTCGCATCTGCGCTTGAGAAGCTCGTAGACCCCCGTATTTTCGATGTGTCCGCCATCCGTCAGGTAGATCTGATTGCTGTTCTCGCTCGGCCGGCCGAAAATTTCGGCAAGGAGATAGAAAATCTTCCAGTCGCGGATGCGGCTCTTTTGTCTTTCCGGCGCGACAAACCGGGGATTGTGCGCCCAGTATCCCAACCGGATATTCAGGAGCGCCAGGGTCGGCCCGAGGATCGGAACGCCCGCCCTCCCCATTAGCGATGAGACAGCCGCGCCCGAGATCGCAGTTGCTGTTGCGAGATCGATCCTTGGCTCGCCGCCCGGTTTTTCATAGTCTTTCGTCGCAACGTAACCCGTGCACCGGCTACCGACATAATCGGGCGTGAACATGAAGAAGTCGGCGCTGCGATGCCCCTGTATAGTCGATCCTTCCATGTTCATCGCCGTGTTTATGATCGGATAGGGGCGAAAGCGCCCTCCCTCGGATCCTGATCGATTGAGCTCGGAAAGCTTCAGCGTCTGGCCGGTCCGCACAGCCTCGTGCTCTCCGCCGTGGTAGCGTTGCAAGCGGCCGAGCTCAAAGGCTTCATCCAACCGATCACGATAGAGCCTGTTCAGGGAGTTGGCATTGGCGGAAAACAATCCGAGCAGACAGGCGCAAAACAGTGCGGTCAACACATAAAGCGGAAGGACTTGATTGTGTCCCAGGTACTGCGAATAGTCGTCGATCATTGTGTCGGCATAGTGGGTGGTCGTGCCAATTACCGCCAACGACGATACGATGACGGCAACGACCCGCCAGATTGGTTCCTTCGGATTGTCGCGCCTACCGAGTGATCTCCACCAGCCGCCATCGCAGAGACTGTTCTGTGGCGGTCCGAAGTTCCAATTCCACCAGACAAGCAGGACGAGAAAGGTCGCAAAGGCGACGATCATTCTGAAAATCTGAAGATCCGATATACACGCCACGAGCGGTGTGGCGCGTTGCTTCAACTGCACTTGGGTCAGCATCAGGTAGCAGATGTAGATCAAAGCCGGCAGGGCTGCCGCGAGCACGAACAGCACAGCCTTTCCGATCGCGGTTTTGATCATGGCGCCGTAGGTACTGTCCTTGGAGGCATCACGGAGAAACCCGACGAGCCAGCGCCAAAAGACAGCAAATGCTCCTGTGCCAACCATCAAGGCGGTCGCCGTCCTGCTCAGCCAGGCCCAGACGTGATCGAATGCGCCTCCCCCGGAAGAACCAGTGCTTACGCTCGACAGCTTGTAAAGTATCAGGACTTGCAGTTCGGCAGCCGCGATGGCGGCAACCAAAACCAGGACGATGGCCGTAAACCGAGCGGATAGAGAACCCGGGTCCGAGCGACGCTGGCTTTTCGCGCCAAGCGGCATGATCGAACGCCAGAGAGCCCAGATCACGAGCCACCCGCCAAGCAACGGCAGCGCGATTTTCGTGAGCCTGAAATATCCGGCAAACATCTTGGTGGCGTCAGGCGCCGGAAGACTGGAGATGTCTGGATAGATCGCCAGCGTGGCAATGGCGGCCAGCAAGACGAAAAACAGCACAAAGACCACATTCACCATCAGCCCTCGAGCGATGATCGAGAGCGATATCACGAGATCGAATGCGCCGTTCGGCATCAGATAGCGGCACCGATTGCGCAGCCCTCGAACCATCTCGTTATCGGAAATATCCGTGGCGCTGGCGAGCGCCGAATTGGTGTTGGGATCCCCGAAGGGAAAGGCGCCGTTGTTGCGGGTCATGGCGGCGACCAGGGAGGAGCCGGTATAGCCACCACCGGAGACCGTGGACAGGTAGTCGATCTTCCTGAAAAGATCGCGCGCGCCGAGCGCTTGCAGCAGGCCAAGGCTGAAGGCGGCGCTGCGAATACCGCCGCCACTCAGCGCTGCGCCTATGATTGGCCGCGTGGGCGAATCCGGGGCGCGGAGAGTGCCCAACTCATGACTGAGTACGTCAGCGAAGGCGATTGTCTTCGCATGACTGGCTCGAGGCTGGTGTGAGGCGGATTCCGTCATGAACGTGACCTGAACGTGAGGAGAGACTATCGCGCTTTCGTCATCCGCGACCGCTCGTCGACGTGGCGAGTTTCAGGGCGCCGGCTATAACCTGCTGACAGAAACGCTCGCTCAGAAGGCGATTGCGAGGCATCTCGGGGCCGACACGATAGCGCGTCGGGTCGTTTTCGCTAATGCAGGCGACAAGGAGTGCCGCAAGCGTCGATTTCTTCATGGGGTCGGCCACAGCCGAGCCGTTCACACGCGTTGTCGTGGTCAGCTTCTGCGGTGAGGCCGCCTTTGTTGCGTCCGTCGTGCCCTTGCCCGACGCTTCCGTGCTTGCGGTCGTCTGCGCCGTGGCGCCGCCGCCGTCGGCCGAACTGTTGCCGGCAAGCGCAACAAGAAGATCGCCATATTGGCTAAGGATCATGGCATAGGCGTCGTGGCCGATGACGCCGTTCGCGTAGCTCTGGCAAGCAGCATAAAGCCCGTCGCGAAGGGCGAGAACACCAGCCGTCCGTCCGGCAAGCGCTGTTGCCTGTTCCGTGCTGGCATAACTTGCCGAGAAATCTCTCTTCACCCCATCCGCCCCCGTGCCGCTGCCGCTCAAGGCGGCGTTGGATCCGAATGCAATCGCGTAGTCGGGACTGGGCTCGGTACAGATCGTATTCTGTACCAGGCCATTGGGCTGCAAGCGTTTGCGATCGGTAACGAGACGGAGGTTCCCAGTTGTCGCCAGGACATGCGTTTCCCCGAACTGGAGTGAAGAAACGCGATTGCTCGCCGCATTGCACCCGGCCAAAATGACCAACAGGAAACCGATAAATATCGTGCGCATGCCCACCCTCTCAAATAGCCATACGTTATCCGGCTCTCACTCGACGCAATGAGTGGGGCGGCGGAAACGATTACAGTTTAAAACAAGTAGAAGCCCTTCGCTAAGTTGTAACATAGTGGGTAAATATTACAACCAGCAAGTCATTCGACGCCTCTTTACTCGAGGGATACGGCAAAATGTTCTGCGCCCGCGCTTGATAAATCAAATAAATAGCCAAACCGGCGGATCTACACGACCCGCGATCCACGCTTGTTCTATCTGATCCTCTTTCTAGGGTCAAAACCCAATCAACCTATTGATGGACATCATCTTTCCTGATTCACTGCCAGGCATTGAGCTGGAGAAACGATATGGCTTTGTTTTGGCTGTCGGACGACGAGTGGGCAACAATGGAGCCGCACTTACCCAAGAACCAGTCAGGTGCGCGGCGGGTGGATGACCGCCGGATAATTTCGGGCATCATCCACGTTTTGAAGGTTGGTTTGTCGAGTTTCACGACGTTCTGACCCTTATTTTCACTTGACGTTGATCCATTCAATCTTCGTGAACCCATTGACGAATTTGCTATATCGATATCGTTAGAGGGTGTTGGCGAAATGCAAAACTGGGTGAAATCGCGACACAAATAAGCACCCTGCCCTCTTGGCAGGTGTCGCCATTGTCCAGCATGCCGGGCCCGAAATGCTTCGCATGCTAAGTGGCCATATGATGGGTGAGAACAAGGTCCGGTTCGACAGCGCTATAGAAGAGATTTTAGACTGTTCGCGTCAGTCGCTTGGATCGTCACAGTTGCACTTAATTTGAGATTCTAGACCGGCAGAATCTCGAATTAAGTGCCAAATGGGAAAACAACGGCAGCAATCTCACAGTTAACTGCCAAACGACATCAGCGCTAAATGGAAATAGGGGTTTGTTCTCGGTGGCAATCAACAAGGTCACAACAGAATGCGAATCCGGCTGAAATCGTGACGCAAAAGAACAGTCATGGGAGAGATTGGAACAACTTAGGTCGATTTCATCGAATGAGGCCGAGCCGAATGGCGATCGCTATGGCGTTGGTAGTATTCTTCGCTTCAAGCTTATCGCGCACCGACCGCAGATGTTTTTCCGCACCATGATGCGAAATGCCCATTCTTATGGCGACCTCGTGATCTCTAAGTCCATCCGCAGCCAATTGCAGCGCACGTCTTTCCCGTGATGTGACACCCTTCAACAAGGGAAGTTCATCCAGTTCCCTTAGCTGAAGGGCGCGATCAAGAGCAATAGTTGCCAGTAGTTGAAGCCCACTGCGCTCTTGCTCCCTTATCTCGATGTGGTCTCCACCGATGGAAAAGCCGACGGCAATTCCATCAAATGTTCGCAATGCAATCGTAAAGCCCTCCCGCAAGCCGAATTCCTTGGCCTCGCCCATAACCTCGCGTGCCTGTGCGCTCTGCCCTCGCTGTCCCTCGATATCGCGCCAGAAAAACGGCGCATGTTGCTCCCTGACCATTCGTATGGTCGGATCGTGACTCAGATAGTCATTTTCGAAATATCGAGAGATCCAATCATTAGGCCATGCATTGAGGAGAACGTGGCCGACTTGCTGTCTCCTGGTCTGACCGGTTGGCGGCATTGTCCCCGCAAGCACGTTTGTTGCCCCGAACCGCGCAATATAGGCAAGCACTTGCCGTAGGATATCGGCTTCGGTCTGTGCAGACTCCATGGCAGCGATAAGAACCGTCGCTTCTTCCAGCATATAAGCGGGTTTAGGTTCGGCAGTAAGCGAGGAAATGTCCGTCTTCATGTTGAGCTCGCATAATCAGAAAACAGAACATCATATATTACGCTTTTCTCAATGATTATGAAGTCACCGGATTTCGCCCGTTGAATTATTCTGAGCGTGCCAACCACTTCCCCCGAAAAGCCATGGCAGAAATCTTCGGCCGTCTCGTTTGCCCTGCGACGCTATGCGTACCGGTTGCTAGGAGAAAGGCTCCGAAGCACAGTCCCCTTCCGCAGTCGGCCAGCCAACACGAACTCCGGCATCGTGCTGGAAGGCCAAGCTTGTGATACCCGGGCAGACAATAAAAAAGGGAGACCGGCGAAGTTGGGACTTTACTTTTGCACTAGGCGGCTCGCCGGCTTCGCTCTGCCTTCAAAGAGCAGAGTTTTGCCAGTGTACGATGATCGAAAGCCGCGGTCACAGCGACGACGTCCTCGCCAGAGATTGGTTGCGGCAAACCGAGCGCGCTGACCTTAAAATGGAGCTGCAGCAGACGAAGGATCCAAAGCGGCTGCATTTCGATAATTACGGTATCGACACCGTTTTCCAGACCCCACTCCACAAAACCCGACAGGAGTGCATTGGAAACTGTGCTCAACGCCCGGCCATGCTCTCTGTGGGCAGGCTCGACGCAATAACGTGTCCATTCCCATATGTGTCGACCAACCGGCCTTTCTTGTTCGCAGAGCTGAGGCAACACTTCGGAAAGAAGGTGTGGCTTGGTTGATGACAGCATTCGCTGATATCCCAGAACTTCGCCTTCGTCGATGAACAGCATATGCACCGCATCGACGGTGTCGAATTGATCGATCTCGCGCCCATCGGGACGTGCTAGGTCCTCCCATCCGCGCTCCTTGACGAATACGCGATGACGAAGGCGGAATGCCTGATCCATTTCATCTTCGTACTCGTGGATGTTGTTGCCTGTAATAATATGAAGCATAGCGATAATCCTCCTATTGGCAGGATGATCATCGGACTGTCCATCGGCGACGACAGGTACGGAAAAGCGTACCTTACGAAATTAACCCACCCCGCAGGGCGACGGCGATGGCGTGATTGGTGTTGCGCGAGCCAAGCTTTTCGCGGCAAGAACGCATATATTTGTCAATGGCGTGATCGGTGATCCCGAGGCGCGCGGCGATTTGGCGTTCTTTCCAGCCTTCGGCCGCCAGTTGAAGAACTTCTCGCTCTCGCCTTGTAAGGCTAAAAATGGTGCTGTTTTGTTGAGTCCGGCGTATCCGAAGCGCTCTATAGATAGCGAAGCTCGCGACGAGTGCCAGATTCCTTCTGCTCTCGGGTGAGAGGTCAAGGCGTTCACCAGCGATCGAGAAGCCGACATGTTCATGTCCCAGACTGGGCAACGTCATTGTAAAACCCTGTTCAAGACCGAACTCCTTGGCCTCGCCCATTACCAACGCGCCAACACGAGCCTTCACAACCTCGTCGTCGCTCCAGAAAAAGCTTTCAAGCCCTTCGCGAACCAGCGCAATGGTGGGATCCTTGAACAAATAGTTTTGTGAGAAATAACGAGCCGACCAATCATTGGGCCAGGCGTTAATCAAAACATGGCCTATCTGCTGACGTTTCGTGGCGCCGATTTTCGGCATGGTACCAACCAGCACATTCGTCGCGCCAAACCGCTGTACATATCGGACAACAGCATCCGCCAGTTCGCCCTGGGTCGTGCAGGCCTCCAACTCGGCCAAAAAATAGTATGTTTCCTCGAGGGTGTGGACCGGAAAAATAGGATTGCCGGGTAATGTCCAATGGTTCGACATGACAGCGATCTTCAAAGTTGTGCGACAAAGCAAGAAGATATTACTGCAGCACCGGCTGACCGCTTCGGGCGGCGTTTCCGGCGATCAATCGCTCACTTGATCAGCAGTGTGAGCTTAATTCACGTCACTACGCTGTTTACAGCTTCTGGTGGCTGACATGGCAGGGCCAAAATATCTCGGCCTCTAATGCAAGTCGGCCAGACGTTTGACGATCAGGTCACTTGTGGCGCAAACAAACAGCCACAGCAAAGATTGCTCGGCTATACAATTGCTCGCATCGCCAGATGAGTGACGAAGCGCAACCTACATCTGGAACATGACATCAATGTCAAACTTGGTGTGGATAAGACATGGAACCATGAATTGCTTTGTTCGAGGATGCACGGCTCAGGCGACATCATGTAAAGCTCGACAACTCATTCGGCCGGACAACCGCAAGTTCGAACAAGATAAGCCGGATAATAGAAAACCAATCCAACAACTCTGTAAATATCCATTTGATTATGACAAATATTTCAGTGATTTAATGGCACTTCACGCTTATCTTGACGTACGTGCCCGCGGAAGCATGGACGACCAATTCGGAGCGGTCATGTCGACATTTCTGGAGTTTTTGAACGATCCCTATAAGATCGAAACTGAAGCAATGGTTGTATCGCAACAGGCCAATCGTGTCATTTTCGATCGTACCGTATTTTGCCCCGCCATTGGAACTTCACCTTCAGACAGTGGCGAGCTTTTGCTTGCAAACGGGGGACACTTTCGTATCGAGAACAGCCAATGGCACCACACGAAGGCAGACGTCCTAGAACATGTCTGTGAACAGACTATCGAAGACCTTACTGCAGGAGACAAGTTGACCGTCAAAATAGATTGGTTACCACGCTATGCGGCCATGCGTCTCCATACCGCGCTTTATCTTGTTGCCGTGGCCCTTCCCTATCCTGTCGTTCAAACGGCCGTCGGAACCGGCTGGGGTGGGTTGACTTTCAAAGTCGACGACACGGGAATGCACTCCGGCGAGCTTGAGCGGCTGGTCAACCGGCTCGTCGATGCTAATCTTCCGCTCCAATCAATCTGGATTCCTCGGCCACCCCAGGATCAAGTGACAGCCTTTTATCCCGTCATCTGGCCAGGCTCGAATGGACGTATACGCGCCTTGAGGATTGGTGAATTCAACGTGAGGCCGAGTGCCGGCCTCCATGTGCGCCATACCGCGGAGGTCGGCCCTATTCAGGTTACCGAAGTGAAGCGTCTGACCGGCAATATGTTGAGTTGCAACATCCGCCTCCTTGACGGGATGTCTTTTCCTGGATCGACTTAGTGTCCCAATTGGCGGTTAGCGCCCCTAGTGCACAAAGTCTTCCCATTGGCCACCAGCGCCCATGGCGTGGCGATTTCCTTCCGCCACGAGGTGATGAAGAAGGGCGATTTTATCTTTGTAAAGCCGTTCGAGCCTATCGATGGCGCCGGCCGCATCCGCCTGTTCCAGGCGCTCAACTAGCTCTCCGACCGAACTTGCAATCTGCGCGAAGCGTGCAGGCTGTTGAAGGTCCAGTTGTCTGATATAGGTCGTCCGGCCATTGAAGGAACGAATCATCTGCAAAGACAATTCGTTGCCGCCTATGGATACGATACGTTCCAAAAGCGCTTCAATGAAATCCACATAGGATCGCACATTGCGAGCAATATCCTGCGCGGCGTTTGACGCCGAGGTCGGTCTTGGGAGGCTGGCGCTGGCAAAGGATTCTATATGCGCGCTGATCACGTGCTTGAGTACGGCGAAGGCGATTTCATAATCTTCCGCGATCTCCGCTGCTCTCAGCGGCTTCGAAAAATAGCCGCTTCCGGGCAAGACTTGGATGATCCGTTCTTCGGCGAGCATGATCAGGGCCTCACGAACCGGCGTCTTGCTTACGTTAAGGCGATGAGCAAGCGCCCCGATGTCAAGTTTGGTGCGCGGAGGGATTTTCTGGAACAGAAGAAGCTCCTTAAGGCGACGGTAGATCTGCGCGGTCTTGAAGCGATCGGCCAATGACCGCTCATCGACGAAATTCACTTCGTTGCCAAACATTGCTCCCTCCAAAGGCGAAGCCGCCCCGAGCGGCACAAGCCGTTACTCGCGACCATCGCACATGGCTGCGAAATCGATGACTGCAAGCTTCTGGCTTTAAAAATACCCGTCAAAGGCAGGGCGAGAAAATATCGCACGCTGTGCAAGCTGGGAAGTCCGAAAAACCGTAGTTTTGTCAATTAGTCGTATTTTATCTCTCGTTCGGGCGTTCGAGAGCAGCCGCTTGCCGGACCAAAGTTTCGATCAAGGCGACACGGCGCTCTTCGCATCGTGCAAGGACGGCCAGAACCTGATGAACCTCCTTTGAACGAAGGACAGCAATCAAATCTGCGAGTTCGTCGACGACTTTGCCGGCAGTTTCCGGCGACTTTACCTCTACATGGCGAAACCAGCGGGTCCGTTCATTAAATGCCCAGATCTCGCGTAGCATCTGCCGGTTTTGGGCAAGCAGAGTTATACGGTCGTGCAGATGCTCTTGAAGGATCGCCATCTCGACTGCAAACGCATCGCCGCAGGGAACCGGTGCTTCCGGTAGTCTGTTGTCGAAGATGGTAGGCAGTTGAAGGCCCGAAAAAGTAAAGGATGACAAGTCCTTTTGCACCGCATGACGAAATATAGCGAAAGCGCATTCGAAATCGTCACGCAAAGCTCGCAAGGCTTCAGCCTGATGAGACCCTTTCGCAAGGAAGGCGCGTATACCCCCGATCGAAACAATTTGGGCCGCCATCTTCTCCCTCGATGTTAAGGCGTTGAAGGGGTGATCTTGTTATCGCGCTGATGTCCCAGCCGTTTCAAGGAGTATTTTCCAGTGCACACCGTTAAGTCGCAACGCAGCTGACCAGCACAAGACAGCGACCGCCCTCCTCTAATCCGCAATCTTAAAGATTTTTGGCGCTTGGCTTCCCTTCCATCGCCCACTACTGACGGCTCCGAAGGAATATGTTTGGAATATATCGAGATATACCCTACAATCCCATTGTTTTTCATAATTAAACTTCCACGATATCGGGTTTTCGAAAGTATATCTCAGATATATTCGAGATATACCTTGCCTTTCCTCATAAACACAATCAACCTGAGTTTTATGAAGGAGGCATGACAATGAACAAGGCGATTGCATATCCGACACACGCCGAAGCTCTATCGGTAGCCCCATTACCGACAACCCTTCGCGAACTCATTCGTTCCAACGATCTGACGTTTCTCATGGAAGCGCATGACGGCCTTTCGGCAGCGATCGCCGAACGCGCCGGCTTCAAAGGGCTCTGGGCCTCCGGCCTTTCCATCTCCTCGGCGCTCGGTTATCGGGATGCCAACGAAGCAAGCTGGAGCCAGGTCGTTGACGTTGTCGAACGCATGGTCGATGCCACCAACATTCCCGTCCTCGTCGACGGTGACAGCGGCTTTGGCAACTTCAACAATGCGCGCATCGTTTCAAGGAAACTTGAACAGCGCGGGGCGGCAGGGATTTGCCTTGAGGACAAGGGCTTCCCGAAGATGAACTCTTTCGTCGGCGACAGGCATCCGCTGGCCGACATCGACGAATTCAGCGGTCGGCTGCAAGCCGTAAAGGATACGACGGGGCCTGACTTCGTCCTCGTCGCCCGCATCGAGGCCCTGATTGCCGGGCACGGTCTTGATGAAGCACTGATAAGAGCGCACGCCTACGCCAAAGCCGGCGCCGACGCTATCCTCATCCATTCCCGCAAGGCAGTTGCTGACGAAATCCTCGCCTTTGCCAAGGAATGGGACAACAAGCTTCCCGTCGTGATCGTGCCGACGAAGTACTACAAAACCCCCGTCTCCGCCTATCGCAAAGCAGGCATTTCAACTGTCATCTGGGCCAACCACACGATGCGGGCGGCCGTTGCCGGGATGCGCGACATCTGCGCCCGCATTCAAGCGGAGGAGAGTATCGCTGGCATCGAAGGACAAGTTGCTGGCCTCGACGAACTATTCAACCTGATTGATTACGACGAACTCGCCAACGCGGAAGAGCGCTATCTGCCGCGGCAAGGGACCTAAGTCACAGGAAAAGCAGAAGCGATCCCATCAAGACGACATTGTGGAGGGCACATATGTTGGCGCAACGGACAAGTTTGTTTGGTTCTTCGGGCACTGCGGCTGCAAGGGCTGCGGCAAAGTCTGCAGCCGATGCCGGAAAGGAAGTCATCGATCTGACGGCGGGAGAAATTTGGAGCGACCTAGCCCCAACCATCCGTGATGCCGCGATCGACGCGATTGAAAGAGGTATCAATCGCTATACAGACACAATTGGCATGACGGAACTGCGTGAGGCCATCGCGCGCAAAGTGGCACTCGAAACCGGGCAAATCTGGAAGAGCGAAGAGATCGCTGTAACGACGGGTGCTAAGCAGGCTTTATTCAATGCCGCGATGGTACTCCTCAATCCCGGAGATGAGATCATCATCCCGGCACCCTATTGGACGACTTTCCCGGCGCAGGTGCTTATTGCAGGCGGAAACCCCGTATTTGTCGACACGCGGAAGACGGCCTTCGTGCCATCCTTGGCCGCGATAAAGGCCGCAACGACCGATCGGACACGGGCGATCATCATTAATACGCCCAATAATCCGACCGGCGCGGTCTACGACGTCAAGACACTCATCGAACTTGCAGATTTGGCGATCAGTCGCAATCTCTGGATTATTTTCGACGAATGCTATTCTGACTTTACCCATGGAACACACCGCCATCATCCGATCGTGTCGCTTGTTCCGGAAGTTCGCTCTCGAACGATTATCGTCAACGCCTTCTCCAAGTCCCTTGCCTTGACTGGATGGCGCATAGGTTATCTGGCCGGACCCAAAGACGTTGTTTCAGCTGTTAAAGCCTTACAATCGCACACGACTTCAAATGCGAATGTCATTGCACAGCATGCGATACTGGGGCACTTGCGAAACGGGGATGGCAGCTACGAAGGCAAACTGCGCTCACAGCTCGCCAGCGCAAGGCAACATGGCCTGCAGATACTCTCTTTGCTCCAACGTGTACCGCCACCAGCCGCAGATGGCGGATTTTATTTCTATCTCGATCTATCGGCCCTGCTGACGTCTGGGGCCAATGCGGACGACATCGTCAACACGCTGCTCATCCATGCCGGAGTGGCCGGCGTTTCAGGAACGGCTTTCGGCGACCCAATGGGGCTAAGGCTGTCATATGGAATTCCTCCGGACAGGCTCAAGGCTGGCCTTAGCGGCGTCGTTGAAATCCTGAATGCCTGGGAATAGCCAATTCGCGTCGAAACGCGCAGGAACGAAAAGGTCTACCGTCATGACTATCTTAAGCAGTCCCAAAAGAGCCGTCATACTCGCCGCCGGCTTTGGCAAGCGACTGAGACCCCTTACAGATCTCCGTCCCAAGCCGCTTGTGGAAGTCAATGGCATTCCTATTCTTCACAACACGCTGCGCAATTTGGAAGATGTCGGCGTGACGGATGTTACGATCGTTGTGGGCTATCGCAAGGATGCCATTCAATATGCCTGTGGCAGCCGTTTTGGCGGACTTCAGATCGACTACGTCGAATCCGCGGTCTTTGATCGTACCGGAAGCGCCTATTCCCTTTGGTTGGCGCGTGAGACCCTTCTTAAGGGAGACACCTACCTCCTGGAAGGAGACGTCTTTTTTGAACTCGACGCGCTACAACGATTGACGATGGGAACTATCGACAATGTAGCCGCGGTCGCCCCCTTCGAGAGCTCGATGGAGGGCTCGGCTGCGGTCCTGTCGGACGATGGCTTCATCGCCGAGATAAGGATGAAACAGACCGGTGAAAGCCTCACGGCAAGCGGCGCACCTCCGCTCTTCAAGACCATGAATTTGCTTCGCTTCTCAGGTGTTACGTTGCGGTCGACCATCATCCCCATGCTCGATGATTTGGTCGGCTCCGGAGCGGTCAAGGCGTATACCGAGGAATTGCTTGCTCAGCTCATCGAAAAGCGAGGACTTCAACTTGCGGCCGCCCGATGTGACGGATTGAGATGGTACGAAATAGACAGCGTCGCGGATCTGCGCATTGCCGAGAGACTGTTTCCACCCGGGCTGCCCATCGCGGCGCTGAAGGAGCGTCAATCCGCGTCCTCGATAGCGATTGCAGGAGAATAATCATATGATCCGCTACCTGTTTGATCCCGCAAACGCAATCACTGCCACCGGAATAGTCTTCTCCGGCTTGGCACTCCATTTTGCTCTCAACGGCCAATTCGAGGCGGCGGTCGCTCTGGGTCTTTGGGCCATGCTGGCTGATCAGCTCGACGGTATCGTTGCTGGTCGCACGCGCAATCGCAGCAAGGAGGTCGCCAATTTCGGCAAAAGTATCGATGGGTTTGCCGATCTCGTCTATGGAGCTGTCCTACCGGCGGTCATCGTTGTCGGCCTCAGCAAGGAAACGCCCATCTCGTTTGTGACCGGGATCGTCCTGTTGCTGGTCGGAGCTATCCGACTAAGCTACTTCAGCAATTTCGGCCTGTCTGCCGATCGCCGGTTTCTTGGCGTGCCGCTTTCCTATGATATTCCTCTTTTGGCCGTGTTGCTGTTGTGCCGACCATGGCTCGGAGACGATATCTTTCCGCTGCTGACGAATTTGATTTTTCTTTCGCTTGCGGCCCTGCACATCGCTTCCATACGCATACCTGCACCGAACACCATTGCCTATGGATGCATTGTCGTCTTCGCGCTTGGCGCGTCGGCTGCGCTAGTAACGAGGGCCCTCGCATGAACTGGCCATCGGAGACGATAGGCGATCAACATCCGAAAGGATGTGCTCAAGCCGAAAGCACGATTGAGGCTTCGGTACGCGGCAATAGCGCGATCTTCGGCACCTTTGACAGCACTGCGCGGACACTGGAGGCAATGAGCCAGGCCCTTTCACATCGCGGCAGCGAGCTTTCGACCAGACGGATGCGGGGCTTTACCATTGGCTCCCGATATTACGACGACCGGCCGCATCTTGCGAACGTTGGTGATTGCGTCATTGCCTTTGCAGGCGCTCCATTCGTGATCGATCGAAGCGATCGGCTGGCGCGGTTTCTTGATGCCGAAGCACTCGGTGCCAGCTTCAGGCGATTTGGCGCCGACTTCTTTCGCACCCTTCACGGCTCCTTCGCTTTGGCAATCTGGATCCCCGACCAGAACACGATACTGCTCGTCCGCGATTCCTTTGGTAGCCAAAGCCTCGCGTTTGCGACTGGCAATGGAACGTTCGACTTCGCGAGCGAATATAAAGCACTTGCGAGATCGCCGCGAAGGTCTCGTCGGATCGATCGCATCGCAGTCGATCATTTCGTCGGACATGGCTGGGCACCTGCCGGTCACACCTTCTTCAAATCGATATCGATGGTACCGCCCGGGAGCATGTTGACCTGGACCGATGGACACATAGAGGTCGAACACTTCCGCCGCGATATTGACCGTCACCAGCCACCTCTCAGGCCGATACCGCCTGAAAAGCTAGCGGCATGCGCAACGGAAGCCATCACTTGGCATTCTCAAGACACGGAAAATCGATACGGCGTCATGCTCAGCAGCGGCGTCGATTCCGCCTTCATGACAGCGACGCTCAAACACCTATATCCCCATAAGGAACTTCACTCCTTCACCGTTGGCTATGGCCAAGGCGATCCCGAGCTGCTCGGCGCAAAAGAAACCTCTGAACATCTCGGGACTATTCATCACGAGATAATCGTTCAACCGAAAGACTTGACCTCCCTGCTTCGACGCACAATAGAGGCGGTCGACAATCCCGGGGGCTATGAGGAATTCCCATGCCTCTACGCCCTCCATAAGTTTGCCAGCAACCTTGTGGATGTGATGTTCTCCGGCAATGTCGCTGATACCTTGTTTGCGGGCATGCCCTACCACCGCGACTTACCGAGTGGGGACGGCGCGATCTACCGCCGCCTATGCCAGGACTTGCTTCATCGAGACGAGCGCTTGGGCGCGCAAGAGCTTCTGGCGGGACATTTCGGCCTGTCTTTTCGTATGCCGTTTGCCGAAAACTCGATGATTGATTTGGCGCTTGAGACACCAGACTTTCAAAAACTCGGAGCGCGCGAAAACAAGATCATTTTCCGCCAGGCTGCGGCGATGATCCTTCCGGAAGAAATCACCTCCCGTCCGAAGCGAATTCAACATCTTCAATATGACAAGTCGATGTGGCACTGGATCGCAGAGCGTGTCGATTGGCTCCGATCCGAACGGCTGTTGGAAACCCATGATTTGCTTCTTCCCCAAGTGGAGGCGGCGCTGCGTCATTCGGCCTGTCATCAAGGTGATGTCCACACCTTCCGGCCCGCGTGGAATGCAATCGCGGTCGCGACCTGGGCCTCCATCTACCTCGAGACAAGTTGATACCCTGAAGCATCGTCCGCGTGCGCGATATTTTGCCTCGCTGCTCCAGGCTCATTTGGCGATACCGCGCGTCATGCCATTTTCGAAAAAGGGGGAGATACATCGTGAGCAACTACTTTTCCTATCTCAATGTGAGACCCACGGCAGAGGCGCTCAAGGAGCGCTTCGGCCGCGAACTGGACAAATTGATGACCCTCGACTTCAATCTGGGTGGACGGACGGCACAGCTGTACGCCTTGGAAAGAGCAGGTTCAAATCATGCCGGATCGACTGACTTTGCAGCGAAACTGGTAAGCTCCGTCGGCGCTGCCGATATCGCTATTCTGGTTACCGGTTGGTCTGTTCGGCCCCACATTGATGTCTCGATTGGAGAGGTCGACGGGCCGCCTGGCGCCGCTGCCATCGCGCGAGCTCTCTTCTTGGCAAGAGGTTGTGCCAGCATCGTTGTAACGGCCAAGCCTCTCGTCTCCCAGACAGCAGCAGCGTTTCGGGCAGCCGGTGCCGTAGTAGTCAATCGTGATGCAATTCATGCACTTAGGGGCACAAGCACGAAATTGTTTGCGGTTGCCGTGGAAGGCTTCGAACTCGATTGCGATCTTGACGATCAATTCCGAGGACTTCTTTCGCTTGCGGCACCGCGAGTGGCGCTTGCGGTCGAGCATTTTGGTTTTGCAGCCGACGGCAATGCATATCTGTCAACAGGAACAGCTATCTCACGAGGCGTCTTGCATACGGACACGCTCTTTCTGATGGCGGCCGAGCAAGGGGCGTTATGCGGTGCATGTGTGGACAATCCGAATGAGGCCGGCACGGCGCGACTTCACAACAGTCTCGCCAAACATCCTCCCATGAAGGACGACTTTGAAAATATCCTTGTTGGCTCCTCCGCCAACATGGCCGCATATGCCCTTGCTGCCGCAATCGGTGGCCTGGCCGGGCGCCCGGACGCTGCCTTTACCGGCAGGCTCGACGAAGCCGCCGTCGCTGCCACCTTCGCAAATGGGGCGATTGATCCCTTTAGCGGATCGGCGGATCCAATCAGCGGCGTTGATACGCTTGAACCGCCTTATCATACCTACGTAACCGACCTCATGGCGCGAATGGCGCACGGCTATTGTAACGCGATGAGCCTTGTCGCCTAGAGGTTGCGTCATGCCATATCCTGTCATTCCGATCTGGGAGCTGGTGCTCTGCGCCTTTCTCTCCCCGCTCAGCGGCGCGGCGGTTCGATATTGCAATCCGGATTTGCGAGCGATCGACATCGTTGCGCTCTCGCTTTCCGCGCCTGCTCTTTTTGTCCTTTTCTATATATGGAAACGAGACAGAATGGCCCTGAAAACCTTCCGACTGGACGTTATATGCCGATCGGCTTTCTGTTTGGGATCGACGGTTGCGACATTCTGGTGTGCGGCAAATATCGACTTCGCCAGTGTCTATTTCGTCAACATGCTTGCACCCATGGCTGCGACTATTCTTGGCTGGATACTGCTCTCGGAGAGACTATCCGGCATGCAGACGCTTACGATAATCCTGGCCGTGATCGGCGCGGGTGTTTCACTTTCTCCGTCTTTCACTTTCTCATTTACGGGCTATATAGCGCTCATATTCGCCTTTCTATGCACGACAGGAATGTTATTCTGCAATCGGCTCATCGGCAGAAGCACGCGCGCATCGACTTCGGGAGCGCTGTCCATGTGTTATGTCGCATTCGGATCATTGGGATTGGCTGCCCCTTCGATGGCTCAGCCACATCTATCCGATATCCTGCCGCTCGTGATCATCGGTACCACAACCTTTGCCATCGTAATCCTCGTTAGTCATGCTTACAGTGTCCTGACACTGCCGCTTGCGGCACCTTTCGACTTTCTAAGGATCGTGTTTTCAGTGATCATTGGCGCGACTGCATTTGGTGCTCCAATCACTGGTCGCCTTCTATTCGGTCTCGGACTAATACTTGCGGCTAACCTTGTGACGATAAGGCTTGCAATTCGCTCCGTTCATGCACCGCATAGAGATATGGCGGCCGACATACGTCGGGTCCAAAGCGAAGCGGCTCACAAATAAGGCAGAACGATTGTCTTGCATGTCGAGAGCATGCTTGCTGACGATACCCGCGGTGCGTTGACAGGCCCGAGGGGCGGCGCAGATCAATAGCGGCGCCACCCTCCGCACCCCTATTGCCACCTGATCGCGACTAATACGACAGCAGCCGCGTCAATTGTCGACGGAGACAGAGACCCGAGCTGCAGAAAATCGGGCGACCGTGTAATCAATCGCCCTTTCCCCCGCCCGCTTAACGCTCCGAACTTCGAGGATCGGCTCCGTGCGCGGTTGACCCAACCGGCTCGCCTCATCCGGGGTGGGAAGACGGGCTTCAATCACACAGTTGGTCCGGCGTGATCGCTTAAATCCGAACTGCTTGTAAACTTCGGTGATGCAGGAAAAAGCCTGTACCCTGCTTGAAGCGTCCGGGAAGAAATCCACGGGTAGATGATGCCGCGTGACTGAAATAATCGTCCCGCTTGCCTCGCCAATCGTGTCGATGATGAAAATCGGCGAGCCAGTGGCCATGTCAAGCTTTGCGGCGACGTCGGCCGGTGCGGCGATCTCGAAACGATGCAGGATTTGTGCTGCCGGCGTGAGGCTCGCGTCGCGGAGATTTGCCATAAAGGAAGAGTCAGGTCCCAACCCATATTGCAGCCGACGCTCGACAAATGCGCCGCGGCCCTGTTCGATACGCAGTATACCTTTATTTTGAAGTTCGGTTAGTGCGCGTCGCACCGTCGTCCGAGTTACACCAAAGTGGGGGGCAAGAGCATTTTCGCCCGGCAGTTTTTCACCGATCTTGAACGCACCCGCGTCGATCTCCCTCAGGATGGACAGCTCAATTTGTCGCCAGCGCGGAAGTTCGCTCACAAGCTGAGCGGTATCATCAAGCATTCTCGTTCTCCAGTTCCTGTCATCGTAGTGTCACCGCGGCATGCGAAGTCACTGACATGTAGACATGTCTAAACATGTTGCCTCTTTATACCGTATACGATGTTTTGACAATCGGGGATGTATGTAAAATGGCCATAACACGTCGAAATTACCTGAAGGCAATGGGCGTTCTTCCGATTGTCGGGGCGTGGGATCCGCGTATGTCCTTTGCTCAGGCTCGACGGGATCTGATTGTGGGTGTTCAAGACAATCCACCGCAGCTCGACCCGCTTCGCCTCACCACGAATGTAACCTTTCGCGTGGCGTCGAACATTTACGACAGCCTGATCCGCATCGATCATGCGCGCAACGGCGAACTTTCACCCGGTCTGGCGGACTCATGGCAGCAGATCGATACTTGCACATGGGATTTTACCATCCGGGATGGCGTCCGCTTCCATGACGGGTCCGTTCTAACGAGTGAGGATGTCGCCTTTACCTTCGGACCTGGCCGGATGCTGACCGAAGGCCTGCCGGGACAAAGTGTGTCTCGCCAATTCTTCGGTGGCCTTGCAAGGGTCGAGGCAGTCGGCCCTCTCAAGGTAAGGTTTGTCACAAAGGCGGTCGATCCGCTCTTTCAATTCAGGTTGGCGGGATGGGGCAGCCAGATCGTCAGTAAATCGGCTTTCGAACGGATTGGAGATTGGGACAAATGGGCGATGGCTCCGATTGGAACGGGTCCCTATCGGGTCGAACAGGCAAAGACTGGGGAGATGATCAAACTGGTCTCCCATGATGCCTATTGGGGGGGGCGGCCGCCATTTTCCTCGATCACCTTCAAGGTCATGCCGGAGGCGGCGAGTCGTGTGAACGCGCTGGCAGCCGGTGATGTCCATATCATTACCGAGGTAACTCCTGATCAGGTCACCGACATCCAGGGCCGATCCCGCCTGGAGGTCGTTGGCGGTGCGATCAACAATATCCGCGTTCTCAATTATGGAACGCTTGGCGGGCCCTTGGCTGATCGAACAATTCGCATGGCACTCAATCTCGCCATCGACAGAAGCCTCATTGCTCAGCAACTTTTCGGCGGAAAGGTAACTGTTCCCCGCGGCTTTCAATGGCCGGAATATGGTGATCTATATATCAAGGATTATCCGACGCCCGCCTATGACCCCGACGCAGCCAGACAGGCTCTCAAGCGGGCAGGATATTCCGGGCAGCCGATCGAATATCGTACGCAGGCAAACTATTACACGGCCGAACTCGACACCGCTCAGGCCCTTCAGCAGATGTGGCAGAGCGTGGGCGTGAACGTGCAGCTTAAGGTTTGCGAGAACTTTACGCAGGTCTTCGCCCAACCAAACAACGCCATATTCAACGGCTCCATCAATATGGTCTATCCGGACCTGATGGGATCGATCTATCCGCTGTATGGACCCAACGGCTTCATCCACTACCAGGCCAAGAGCTGGGACAATCCGGAATTCGATCGCATCGGCGAAACGCTCGCGACGACGCTGGACGTCAACGAACGGCGGCAGCTTCATCGTCGCGCGTTGGACATATTCGGTGAGATCGACCCGCCCGGCACGGTTCTACACGAGACGGCAATGCTTTACGGCAAGCAAGCCAATGTGCCTTGGTCACCCCAACGCACGCCAATGATGGACTTCGGACCTTTCAGCGTCCGATCGTAAGCCCTGACTAAATTGATTGGGCAAGACACATTCCCAGAACAGAGAGAAGCATGATGATTATCGCGCATCTGAGCGATCTGCATATCCGCAAGGCCGACAGGGGCTTGGCTTTCGGTCGTATCGACACGACCGCCCTGGCCGAAAAAGCTATTGAGAAGATCGAGGGCCTGAGGCCAAGACCGGATATTGTCGTCATAACCGGAGATCTCACGGATTGCGGCCGCCTCGAGGAATATCAGCATTTGCGGGCCATGCTGGACCGGCTATCCATGCCGGTACATCTCGTGCTTGGCAATCATGACGTCCGAGCGAATTTCCTCAGCGTTTTTCCGGAGAAGCAGAGCAAGATCAAGGATTTTGCCTTCGTTCAGGAATGCGGTGAGTACGAAAACCTGCGCGTGATAGGGTTGGACACGCTTGTCGCCGGCGAGGGTCATGGAGAGCTGTGTGCGCCACGCTTGCAATGGCTTCGCGAAAGGCTTTCCGAGCGGCCCGATACGCCAACGATCATCCTGACGCATCATGCACCTTTCAAGATCGGATCCGAGTTCTACGACACTGTAAGGCTGACGGCAGGCAGCGACGCATTGAAGGAAATCGTCGAAGCAAACAAACAAATCGTCCGATTCCTGTGCGGTCATCATCATCGTGCGATCGATTGCCTCTGGGCTGGCACGCTGGCATCGATCGCGCCGGCTGTTGTCAACGCCAACCACCTCGAACTCGGCGCAGTGAGAGTCCCCCGCGCCATAGCGGAACCGGCGGCGTTCAAGCTTCATGTTTCCGTTCCTGGCTATGGCTTCGTATCGCATACCGCCTTCGTCGACGACTTCGGGGGGCCGTTCGAGGCCAATCCAGATCCGGAATATCCAGCGCTCCGCTCGTTTCTGCTCGATACCGGTTTGGCCGTGTAGATCTACTGTTCAGCCTGGAAGTGGGTGGCACGATGCAGCCTTTTTTTCAAATCAAGGATCTCGAATTGCAGATCGAACGCGGCGGCCGCACCGCGATGCTTCTCAACGGTGTCAATCTCGACATCGAAAGAGGTGAAGCGGTCGGTGTGGTCGGCGAGTCCGGGTGCGGCAAGAGCATAACCTGGTTGGCGGTTCTGGGCGTTCTTGGACAGCAGATGCGAGTCACCGGTCGTGCGCTGTTGGAAGGCCGCGATCTTCTTGCGATCAAGGCGCAAGAAATGACCAAGATCCGTGGCAAGCGTATCGCGATGATCTTTCAAGATCCCACCTCTTCGCTCAACCCGATTCGAACCGTGGGATGGCAGATCAGCGAGTCGCTCGTCCAGCACAAAGGACTGAGCTGGGGTACGGCACGTATCCAGGCAAAACGGCTGCTCGACCAGGTTCGGATAGCCGACCCGGCACGGCGCATGAGCCAATATCCTCACGAGCTCTCCGGGGGAATGAACCAAAGGATCATGATCGCGATGGCGCTGGCGGGAGAGCCGGATCTGTTGATCGCCGACGAGCCGACAACCGCCTTGGACGTAACGGTACAGGCCCAGATCCTGGAACTCCTCAATGACATAAGGCGGGACCGTAAGATGTCCCTACTCCTGATATCCCACGATCTGGGCATGGTGTCGCAGGCTTGCGATCGGATTGCGGTGATGTATGCCGGGCAAGTGCTCGAATTCGCTCGGGCGGAAGAGATTTGGAACAACGGTCGCCATCCCTATACGCGCGGACTGATTGCATCCGACCCTGGCATCGCAGGGCCGGTTTTGCCTCGTCGAACGATGCCGGGTACGCTGCCCAACCCCTTCTCAATGCCCGAGGGGTGCGCCTTCGCTCCACGGTGTGATTTCGCGCATGCCAAATGCCTGCACAGCATGCCTTTATTGCGGGACGTTGGGGGAAACCATCAAGTAGCCTGCGTGAATGCGGGCAGAGGCGCCATGCTCATGCGTTCGCCGAAGGCCGAGGCAATCGCATGACGGAGTTCCTAAAGGCAAGTGGGCTTGTCAAGCACTTCAACATCCGCAGTTCATTCCTTGACAGAGGTAAGCCCCTGATCGCGGTCGACAACATTACCTTTGTTCTGGATAAGGGCGAAACGCTCGGGGTCGTCGGGGAGTCAGGCTGTGGTAAATCGACGATGGCGCGCCTGGTGCTTGGTATGCTTGCGCCCACCAAGGGGCAAGTGTCGCTGGCCGGCGAGGAGGTTCACTCTCGTAGGGATCGCATGTGGCGAGCACAAAGACGAAGAATGCAGATGGTGTATCAAAATCCGCTCGGCTCCCTTGATCGGCGCATGTCGGTTGGAACGCAAGTTGCCGAGCCGCTGATTATTCATCGGCAGGGATTGACGGGAAGAGATCGGCGGGATTTGGCGCTGGAGACACTCTCTTTGGTGGGCCTTGGCCCTGAGAATTTCGATAGCTATCCGCATGAGCTATCGGGCGGCCAACGCCAGCGGGTCGTCCTCGCCCGTGCCCTTATTTTGAGCCCCGAACTGCTTGTCTGCGACGAGCCCATATCTGCACTCGATGTGTCGGTCGCCGCTCAGGTTCTCAACTTAATGAAGGAGATACAATCTGCGAAAAATTTGACCTACCTCTTCATCAGCCACGACCTCAAGGCGGTGCGCCAAATCGCCGATCGAATTATAGTCATGTACCTGGGGCGGATTGTCGAGGAGGCCGGTCGGGACGAGCTCTTTCGCAGCCCTCGCCATCCCTATACGAAGGCACTCATTTCGGCCATTCCACGCGCCAACCAGACGCCGGGAAAGGCAACGATACTGGCTGGCGACCCGCCAAATCCCATGGATATTCCCAGGGGATGCGCCTTTCATCCTCGTTGTCCTTGCGCCGTCGAAAAATGCCGGCGAGAAAGGCCGCCGCTGCGGTCGAGCGGCTCCGGGCGGAAGGTCTCATGTCATCTGGAAATTCAATCCTTCGGTCGAACGAGCTGAGAGCCACATGTTGCTTTATATTGCAATTCGATTGAGCCGAGCCGTCGCAACGCTTTTGCTGGTTGTGACATTTGCATTCGTGGTGCTCAGACTGTCCGGCGATCCCGCAATCAACATACTTGGCCTGGACGCCTCGGCTGCGGCGGTCGATGAATTCCGACGAGACTGGGGATTGAATCAGTCGATGCTTGCGCAATACCTTCATTACATCGCTGCGATATTCGCCGGAGACTTCGGTCGATCGATGCTCGACGGCCGGCCGGCCTTCACAGTTGTCTGGGAACGAATTCCCGCAACCCTGGCGATCGCGATTCCCGCTCTTATCGTCAAGATGGCCATTGGCGTGCCGGCGGGTACTTTTAGCGCGCTTCGGCGTGGCAGTTGGGTCGATCAGCTATTGATGACCTCAGCCATATTCGGACTTGCGGTGCCGGGTTTCGTCGTCGGCCTGTGCTTGATCATGGTGTTCTCCGTCGAGCTTGGCTGGCTGCCTTCCGGGGGAGCCGGGTCGATCAAGCACGCACTGCTACCCGTCGCGACCTTGGGGCTATTCGGCGCCGCCACGCTTGCCCGCTACACGCGATCTGCCGTGAGCGATGTTTTAAGTCAGCCATATGTCAGGGCGGCGATCATCAAAGGAATTCCGCGCCGACGGATTGTTCTCTTTCATGTCCTTCCGAACGCCGCGATCCCGATCATAACGATCGTTGGACTGATGATCGGCAGTTCGGTCGCAGGGGCTGTCGTCATCGAGAGTGTATTCTCCTGGCCTGGCGTCGGCCGATTGCTGGTGACCTCGGTCGCAAATCGCGATCTAGCGGTAGTACAATCGATTCTTCTGTTTGTCGGCTTTTCTATGGTTTTGGCAAATTTTGGCGTGGATCTCTTATATGGTCTTGTTGATCCGCGCATGAGGCGGCAAGCGACATCCGGAGCGCGACGATGACAAATCGGGCCTCACCCACCGCAGGCAGGAAGATCGGAGCCATCAGCGCATCAAGATCTTTTGTCCGCGGCCATTTTCCATTGCCTGTGTTGCTGGCGTTCGTCGCAATTCTGTTAATGGCGTTTATTGCGATAGGTGCGACGGCCCTCGCACCCTATGATATCGCATCGATGGACTTGCGGATGCGACTGATTCCACCCGCGTTCAGTCAAGCCGGCACTTGGAAACACATGTTGGGCACGGATCAACTCGGGCGTGACGTCCTGTCCCGCCTGATGATGTCCGTAAGAATAAGCCTATCGATCGCGGTCATTTCGACGCTGATCGCGGCAACGCTCGGTATCGTCAGCGGCTTTGCAGCAGCTCATTTTCGTGGGCGCGTCGAGCAGGCAATCCTAATGATGATCGATATCCAAGCTGCTTTGCCGTTCATGATCGTGGCGATCACAATTCTGGCGTTCTTTGGCAACGGCCTTACTCTGTTTACGCTGCTTCTCGGTCTCTTTGGCTGGGAGCGCATCGCCCGATTGTCACGGGGTGTTGCCATCTCCGCCATGGAGCAAGGCTATTCACTGGCCGTCTTCGACCTCGGCGCGTCGCCGTTGCGCGTGTATGTCAGGCATGTTTTGCCGAATGTGGCATCCACTTTGATCGTCGCAATGACCCTCAACCTACCGGAGGTGATTTTGCTTGAATCCAGCCTGTCGTTTTTAGGGCTTGGGGTGCAGCCCCCCATGCCGAGCCTGGGCAGCATGGTTGGACTAGCACGTGAGTACCTACAATCTGCACCCTGGCTCGTTCTTGTACCCAGTCTTGCGATCGTTTTGATTACATTGTCCATTTCGATCATTGGCGATTGGCTCCGTGATCGACTTGACGTGCCTGGCCGCTAAACAGCTTCTCTCAACCAGAGCCTAAGGGCTCATGAAGGATGCGGAGGTGGAACCGCCCTTGCACGGCACAACTCCTTCAGCTGAATTTATATCTGCAATATATCGCGATTATATTCGGATATTTCCAAGTATACTTTGGTATATTTATATTATATAATTGACGCGACTTCGGCTGCGTGACTTTATACATCATACCGCTCCTTCAAGAAGGCTCTCGTCAAGGTTCGGAGAGAGCGGCTCGCCAGCAGAATCGAGGAGGATGCTTTGACTGATCGAGCTCAAATGACCCTCGCTTTGTTTTTAAACCAGACCGGCCACCACGAGGCCGGCTGGAGATATCCCACCGCATTTGTCGATGGCGGTGCGAACTTTGGACGCTACCTGGAGCAGGCAAAACTTGCTGAACATGCGGCGTTTCACTTCCTTTTTGTCCCGGACTCCGCCGGCATAAGGGAGACAAGGAAAAGTGTCGTCGCGCATGTGGCGCGCAACGACAGTTTCGAACCGATAACATTGATGTCCGCGCTCGCCGTGACGACTAAGAATGTCGGCCTCGTCGCAACGGCGACGACCACATATAACGAGCCCTATCATATCGCCCGAAAGTTCGCCTCGCTGGATCATCTGAGCAATGGCAGGGCTGGATGGAATATCGTGACATCATCCAATCCGCTTGAGGCGTTGAATTTCAGCCATCAATCCCATCCGGGTCATGATGACCGCTACGCGCGAGCCCACGAATTCCTCGAGGTTGTCACCGCACTGTGGGATAGTTGGGAGGACAATGCATTCCCGCGCGACAAGCTGTCCGGCGTTTACGCCGACATAAGCAAGCTTCACTTTGTCGAACATACGGGCGAACGCTTCAAAGTCCGAGGTCCGTTGAATATTGCGCGGCCTGTCCAGGGTCATCCGGTCCTCGTTCAAGCCGGGACCTCGACGGCTGGCCTCGAATTCGCGGCCAAATATGGAGAGGTGATCTTCACCGCCATGCAATCGCCTGAAGAGGCCCGAAACTATTACGATCGAATCAAGACGATTGCCGTCGGATTCGGCCGTAAACGGACCGACCTTGTCGTCATGCCTGGCATTGTTCCCATTGTCGGCCAAAGCGAGCGCGAGGCCCGAGAGCGTCTAGATGTGCTTCAATCCCTGACCCATTATGAGGTCGGCGTCGAAATGGCAAATCAGGTTCTGGGCGGAGTGGTGGACTTGCGCGACTATGAAATCGACGCGCCGCTGCCGACAAATCTGGTTCAAACCGAATTGATGAAGGGCAGACAGAAAATCTTGCTTCAGATCGCCGGCGAGAGGAAGCTTACGATCGGCGGCTTCATCGACCTCGTTTCAGTTGGACGTGGGCACAACCATATCGTCGGAACGGCAACTCAAGTCGCGGACCGCCTCCAGTTCATGTTCGATCAGGGTATTGCGGACGGGTTCAACGTTATGCCGGCGGTTCTACCCGACGACCTCTCCACGTTCTGCTGCGAAGTTGTTCCAATTCTCCAAGATCGTGGCCTCTTCCGTAGAGGCTTTGTCGGCGACACGTTGCGCGACAATCTTCAACTCGGGCGCCCCGAAAGCCGATTTAAGGAGATCTCCAATGTATGCTCAGCCCAATAACATTGGCAACGGCGAAGCAGGAAGTTTTCAAGAGTTGTTTCGCAAGACAATGCGCCGATGCGCCAATACAGTCGCAATTGTTGCAGCCGGTGGCGGTCACGGCCGTGTCGGCTTTACGGCAACATCTTATTGCTGCCTTTCAACCACGCCTCCATCCATCGTCATCTGTATCGGACGCGCGACCTCGGCAAAATCCTATTTCGATGTCGGTTCCAACTTCTCAATCAATGTTCTGCACTCGGCTCAACATGCTCTGGCAGAGGTATTCGCGGGACGGAACGGTTCGCATGGAGAAGACCGCTTTCGTTGCGGTCATTGGTCACAAGGTATGGGGTCGGTGCCGGTGTTAAGCGAGGCGATGTTCTCGCTGGAATGCGAAGTCGTCCATCTGCATGACTGCCGTTCAGATTCGATCGCAGTCGCCGATGTGCATGGAATAAACCTCGGAAGTCACGTAGCGCCGCTGATTTATCACGATGCTGAATTCAAGCTTCTAAGCCCTCATCCGATCAAGATGCGGCCACGTGCAGCGCAACCCACAAAGTCATAGGCGCTGAAGGTATCGGTATCGCTCAATTGTTTGTACCACTCCATCGCCACGATCGGATTTGCAAAACTACAAGCAAGTTCAGAATGCTACGCCATCAACGTCCTAGCCTTCCCATTTTCCCACAAATTCGGGCAAAAGAACGCTGTTTGTCACATGCACGTCACGACTATTGCGCTACCAGTAGTGCAGTCAACGGGACGCAGCATGACGATAACGGGCACTCGTAAAAACCGCTCTGCGAAGCAGGCGACCATATTGGGAGCTTCACGTCGGCAAAGCATCCTTTCGCTTATCGATAGAGGCGAGACTATCGTCGTTAGCGATTTTGCAAAGCGCTTCGACGTCTCACTGGAAACGATTCGCCGCGACATACGCGCTCTGGAACATGATGGGCGGCTCCGACGCGTGCACGGCGGGGCCACCCCGGTTCGAATGTTCGATCTTACAGCGCGGAAACCGATCGATGATCGCCTGGAACTGGACCGGGCAAAAAAGCGTCAAACCGCGAAGGCGGCAATGGCGCTGTTTGCGGACGATATGAACGTCTATTTGGGCGCAAGCTCCACAATGCTTATGGTTGCGGAAGAACTTGCCAAAACGGGCAAAAATCTAACGATTACGACTGACATGATCGATATCGCCGTTGTTGCCGCTGCCTCCGGCCGTTGCATCGTCACCTTGCTCGGCGGGATTGTGAGCCCCAAATATCGGACAGTCGGCGGTTATGAAGTATTGGCGGCCCTCGAAGGTCGTCTATTCGATCTGTGCGTGCTCGGCGCGACCGGCGCGAGCCCGGTCGACGGTATCCTCGCGCCGACCAAATCCCATGCCGTTCTTGCGGATATGCTGGTTTCCAGATCACATCAGGTCGCCATTGTATTGGACAGCACAAAGTTCGAGCGCAGAGATGCGCACGTCATCATGACATTGGATCAAGTCGACTATTTGTCTACCGATCAATTGCCGCCGCCTGAGATGGCCGCCGCATTAGCTGAGAACGGCGTTACCGTCCTCTTACCGACGGACCATGAAATCTCTCCGGAAGATGAGCGAACGATAACCGAGGCCAAGAACAAATGAATTTGCGGCTAGTCAATGCACGGATCGTTCACGCAGATTGCGTCATGGACGGGAATATAGAGATCAGTGACGGCATGCTTTCCGCACCTCATCCGGTGCCTCACGAGCGCGCTGATGTCTTTGACTGCGAGGGCGACTTCTTGTTGCCAGGCCTAATCGACATACACACTGACAATATAGAACACTACGCTCACCCTCGACCGGGCGTGCGTTGGCCATCTATGCTAGCGGCTGTTCTGGCTCATGATTGGCAGCTCTTGGGCAGCGGCATTACCACCGTCCTTGATGCGCTTTCGCTCGGAGACTACGACAGTGGCGGCAATCGAGCTGCCATGCTGAACGAGGTCATCCCCAAGATGATCCAAGCACGTGCGGCAGGCCTCTTAAAGGCTGATCATTATTTTCACTTCAGATGCGAACTTTCCGATCCGGTGTTGCCCGATATGGTGGAGCGCCATTTGGACAATCCTGACATCAAGCTTGTCAGCATCATGGACCATACGCCGGGGCAGCGGCAATGGCATAATCTAGAACTCTACCGCGAGTTTCGGCGAAAAAAGAATGCGCGGGTGTGGAACGAAGATGAATTTACCGCCTACATCGTAGAAAAGCAGGAATACCAGAGACAGCATGTCCCAAATCGAAGGGCAACGATCGGCGAGCTTTGCAGGAGTCGGGGCATCATTATGGCCAGCCATGATGACACGACAGCAGCAGATGCTGAAGAGTCGTCCGCAGAAGGCATAAAGATCTCAGAATTTCCAACAACAATCGAAGCGGCGCGGCGCTCACGCGAGCTTAACATGAAGGTCGTGATGGGTGCTCCGAATATCGTCCTCGGAGGCTCGCATTCGGGCAATGTCAGCGCAATCGAACTCGCACATCTCGGCCTCCTGGACGTCTTGACCTCGGACTACGTTCCCGGCAGCTTGCTACAGGCCATCTTTTCGATGGCCAGCAAGGGCTTCGATCTTTCCGAAGCCGTCGCAATGGTTACAAAGAATCCTGCTGACCTGCTCGGCTTCAACGATCGCGGCCATATCTCGCCGGGATTAAAAGCCGATCTCATCAGAGTCCGGCTGATCGACGGCGTCCCGATCATCCGGAATATCTGGGTAGCCGGCCGGCAGTATTTGTAGGCCTTGGCAACGGCTTCAACTGAAAGCTCCGGCGGATCCTGTCGATCACCTGTAAACGATAATTCATTCGTGCTCATGCGGGCCAAGCGCGTATTGTATAACGGCAACTATAGCCGATATGCCTGCTTCGGGGTCGCAAAGTCCGATTTGAAGAAGAGAATCGAATGGGATCACTGTCGAATCAGCGGCACGTCCGATCTGTTGCTTCGTCCAAGCCTGATTTTACAATGGAAGCGGAAATTATGGGTTTAGCTCTTGAAGGGATACGAACCGTGGACCTCCGCAATATTTTCGGAGCCGAGGCACCGATGGCACCGGCTTCAACTTCGTGGCTCAATTCCAATATCCTATGGAATGAGAGCGTCGCGCTACCTTACTTTTGTAGACCACGTCCCGTGTACGGAAGCGAAAGCAGGCGTAGATTTAATCACCAAATGGTGCTATTTCTGACGTCATATAACACGGAGGCCAGCTGATGCGCTCAACCATCAATCTCGACGACGCCCTCATGGACAGGGCCAGATTATTGACCGGCACCAAAGAAACCGCAGCACTCGTCCGCCAGGCGTTGGAGACGCTGGTTCGTGTGGAGTCCGGAAAACGCCTCATCGCTCTTGGGGGAACCATGCCGGATGCCGAGGCAGCTCCGCGCCGTCGGAGCACGGCGGTTAAGTGATATTAGTAGACACCTCGATCTGGATTGATCATTTCCGACATGGCGATGCCGAGCTACTAAGGATAATCGAAGACGATCGACTACTTTGCCATCCGAGCGTGATCGGCGAGTTGGCGCTTGGCAGCCTTCGGGACCGCGGCAGCGTCATTGCTTTTTTGATAGCTCAGCGCGGAGCTGTTGTCGCCACGCACGACGAAGTCATGACGATGATCGATCGATACGGCATTTTCAGCATGGGTATTGGCTACATAGATGCCCATCTGCTAGCGTCCGTTCTCCTTGAGGAGAAAGTAACCTTGTGGACCAGAGACAAACGACTGCGAGCAGCGGCCGAAAGAGCGGGCATCCCACTGCATATACCGGCCGATGAGCCTCACTAGATGCTCGAGCTTTATACTTAAATGGCCTTTGAATAGGTTTTGCGAAGCTTTACTTAAGCTCTTGATGGAATGTGAACCCGCGACTACCCAAAAGGGAACTATAATCTACTCTGCCGCCACCTTGTTTTCGTTTCGATTTCTGCTCTGTAGAATGCTGCAACATATGCCGGATTCATTCGTCAGGCGCGGATGGCTCGTGGCTCTAACACTGGTCGCGTTGCCGAGCACGCTGCTCCAGGGCGGCTTCAAACGCTCGAAATAACTTCTTCATCACCTGCTCCTTATAGGGAAACAACTCCACGGAATCCATCCAGTGGACGTACATCCCCACATCAGCCTCGAACACCAGCAGGCGGCCATCGGGCAATTCGGCGCAGTCGATGGCAAAATAGTCCAGTCCGAAACACCGGCCGAGCTCAGCGAAGGCGTTTGCGTGGCGGATAGCGAAGTCCTCGTCGAAACGCTCCATCCAAGCGGCTTCCTCAGCACGCCGGTCCTCGAAATGCGACATGCCGGCGTTCTGGTAATGCACCATCCAGTGCTCGGAGACAGCCATATGGCTGGCGTAGGCATTACCGTCAATAAAGGCGACACGTTGCTTGCGGAACTTGCCATCCTCGCCTCTGTAATCGATGAATGAAGCGACATAAAATAGCGGGTCGGGATGCGCCTCCAAGAAGCCACACAATTGCGCGGGGTCGTCGATTTTTTCCATGCCATGGCCGGCATGGGTGTCGAGCGGGCGGACAATGAACGGGTAGCTGCCGATACCGGTGGCGGTCTCCAAAGCCAATACGCCATTGGCGATATCCTGAAGCACGTCTCTGGAAATTCGCGCGATGGCCGGCGTCACTACAGCAACTCCTTCACGGAGCGCTTCGGCGACGCCGTCGCGAGACAAACCCATGACAACGCGCGGCGTATTGTTCATTATTGGGCCGCGCCAGTCCTGCAGCAATCTTTGGAGATTGTGCAGCACAGGCAGATTGTCGGTCGATTCGGCAACGGCGACAAAGGCGACGTCATGATCCGGGATGTCATCAAGGTTGGCCGTATCCGCATCGACATAGTGGAGCAGCATGTTGGCGTTTGATTCTTCCAACAGCAGCTCGATCGGCGTGTTAGCTGTGAAGTCGCCTTTTGCGACGAGGACGAGGACGTTGAGGCCGGTGCCACGGCCGAATGTTAGCCGGTAGGTCTTCGAAAGCCGAAGCGCAGCCTTTTGGGCGATCGCGGCATCGCTGGTTTGGCCTACCGAATTCATGATAATCGACAGGTCAAGGAAAGCTGCAGCATCGGAATGATCAGCTGTCACCCGGCAAAGGAGATCGTTCCACAGGGGCATGATGTCACGCCCCTCGTAGATCGAGCGGATAATTTTTGCCTTGCCAATGATCTCGACCGGCTCCGTCCGTCGTGTGTCGGGCGTTGGTTCCTTCGGCAAGGTTTCCATCATTCGTCTCAGCTCGCGGGAAATATTCTTCCGTCTATTCTATTGACAAGTCTCATAATTGCGCCGATTCCTCGTGAACAAAATCAGCTTAAGTCACGGCTATCACCTTTCACTGACGGAACACTGAACTCGGATCAGTTCTTCATGCTTTGGAAGGCGAGTGCGGCGCTGCGAAAAATAAACCCTTGGCAGTCCATTTGCATGGTAACAATCATAAGGATCGAGCGGCAACGCCGCACGTTTTCCCTACATGATAGCGATGCATCTGCCGTAGTTTAGCGTGGACATCATTGTCATCGCGCTCTGGCTCGGTCACGAGGATACCGCAGCTCGCACGCCCTTCTAAATAGCGGGTATCGTCACCCCATCGCTTGCGTTCTTCTTTCACTCTTACTCCGTATTGCTTATTTGTGTCGCGATTTCACCCTGTTTTGCATTTCGCCAACCCCCTCTAACGATATCGATATAGCAAATTCGTCAATGGGTTCACGAAGACTGAATGGATCAACGTCAGGTGAAAATAAGGGTCAGAACGTCGTGAAACTCGACATAAGTGTGTTCAGTTTCACAATGCTTCGACCCAACGCTGATCCGTTCCGTCGCGAAGATGTCGTTGACAAACTTGCGATATCGGCATCCATGTCGGATTGCGGCGAAACGCAAAGTTGGGAAAATTTCGACGCAAATGAACACCTCATTCGCCTGGCCTATGCCCGGACAGCCCAACAACCTTATCAAGCTTTGATGCCGGCAAAGCTACGAGAGGTGCGATGTTCGAATTGATCCGCGACCTCGTCCGGCGATTTTACAGGACGCTGAAGATCTGGAAGCAACAGCCATCACCGCAGGATGCCATGCATTCCGGCGTAGGTTCGATCGCATCTTCACCCTGCGCACAGGAAATGACGCACTCGGCAGGCTAACGGTATGCTTGCATCGGCGCCGCCGGCTGCTTCTCACCCTTAACCTTGATGATGGCCCCATTGCCTGCCGTAGCGTTCGATTGAATGGTATCAGCAGAAGTTCTATGCGAAATGGGAGGCGCAAGTCGACAACGACACCTTCAAATTGCTGCGTTGGCCGATCTCTACGGCGAACTGGGCAATGCCGATGTCGCTTTGCCGTTAATTCCGAGATTTTTCGCGTTGCGCATCGACAGATGCCACTTTTTGCCCTTAAATGCGAGATGACGATTAGCTTCGTTCGATGGTATTTGATATTGAGGCGCTACGTCGGTTATCATTCTGACTGCGGATTCCGACGTGAAGCCAACCGCCCGCCCCTGTGAGCCCTGTCTCAGTTTTAGGGGCAAAATCTCGAATTTAAAGGCAAAATATCAGATTTAGGGACAAAGAAAGGCCTTTAATTTTGTTGAGGCTCTCATCTCGCCTTTAAGGGCAAGGCGACAGCGGCGTAGGTCGAGCTCGCCAAGTGTGAATGTCACCTTCCGATTTATAGGAGTCTCATTACTTGCGTGGCTTTCGTCGCGAAATTCCCGAGGTTCACATCAATTTATGCCGCCGGTTTGGAATTGATGAAGTCAACGTCGGCAAAGCTCGGGCTCCACTGGCCAACAAAATCCGAATCCAAAATACCCGTACTCACTACAGCGCTCCTCAAATTGGAACGCAATGTCACGAGCAGACGCTAACTGGGTCAATCCCGCATGCAACGTTCCCACAACGAGGGCGCAATCATATGTTAGCCCCCGTTCTGTAATGCCAAGCTAGACCGCCGAGGCGGGATCTGCGTCACTTTGTCAGTCCTTTGTGACAACGCTAGTCCCTCAATCAAATCGTCTCAACCACTTCAAAGTTTCATCCCGATCATCGAATTTCGAGGGGAGATCTCTAAAGAGACCAAGTCTTTTAAATGCCTCGAACCGTAGTGGTTTCAACACGCGGGCCACAGCGCGATAGTCATCCAGCCTCTCGCCTTGATTGAAATCACCGATCTCCGGCTTCGGACCAGCCTGGATGATTATGCCACCATTAAAGGAATAGACGGGGCAGGTTGGCCCTAGTTCCTCCCGGATCTTGTCTGCTCCACCGATGATATCGGCGCGCATGTCGTCGATCAGGGTCAGCCAGTTGATCGACCGGATGACAGGCGTTTCCGCATCCCCGCTGCGAACTTTCCATAGGCTGCGATCGGGATAATCCAGGCCGATGAAGCGCTTGAGGAAGGGAAAGGCGGTTGACATATCGGGACCGCGTGGGCCGCCTTCCTCCATGACCAGTCCAAAACCGAGCGTACCATGAATGGGCTGGCCGATTTCAGCCCAGCGCTGCAACAGTTCCAGCAGCTTATGATAATTGCCCTGCGCCCAGTTGATGGGAAAATAGGCTTCCAGTCGGCCCAGCGCGTTATTCTTGTTGCCCAGCTTCATTTCATCGACTGCAGGACTGGCGACTACACCGATGTGATAAGGGGTCGGCTCATCCTTATCGATGGCGTTGGGAAACCCGTAAAGCTCGGCATCAAACCCTTCCACGCGCTCATCTGGCGGAATGCTCAGCATATGGTCGCGGATATACGCGATATAGTCGAACCCCTTAGTCGGCCTCAGGCGGTTGCCTTCATACGGCATGTAGTGCGTGATGCTGTCCGCGAAGAGCTTGCCATAGTCCTCAACGAGCGCAATCAACCTCTCTCGCACCTCATTGTCGTAGGCCCGCTTAAAGTAGAGCTTGAGGACATAGCCGAATTGAAGCTTCGGATTTCCGCGCTGGTCTACGATGGTCAGATGAACGAGATCGTCGACGGTCCTGAACGCCGCCATTGCCTCATCGTAAGTCGCCATGATCATTGTCCTGTCTTCACCCAATAATGGATATCACTGTGTCGCCATCATTGTCGTTCCGCCAACGCCGAACAATGCCAATACCGCCGCGCCACCCGAACCGCCAGCCCACCAGGTAAGCGCTCCTGCTCCGACAGTCGCCACGCCGACACCACCCCAAAAAATGTAAGGATGGTTTTCACGAAAGCTGCCGCTCTCTTCCGGTTTCGTTGCAGGCTGCGTCACCGGACTCGGTTCCCCTGCATTGCAATCACAATCCTTGAAATTGAGATCATGACGTTTCTGTTCAGTGTCTTCTTCTATTTGATCATATATCTCATCCTGTTTACCGCGATAGCGGTCGCCGGGTAGCTTGTTCTCGCCGAATGTATTGTTATCGTGATCGGTATAGTCCGGTCGTTTGTGGCCTTTGGGGCCGCCCTTCGTCTGGTTGCCATAGTCATCGAGACGCTGCTGCCACTTACCGTCTTCACCCTTTTCGTAAGCACCGTTCGGTGTCACGTTGCGTCCGGTCTCGTCAGCCCAGGCTTGCATTTTGTCGTCGATGCAGGCTTGACTAAGCTTGCCTTCCGCCTTGCATTTGCAGGCAAACTCGCACATTTTTTCGAGGACTTCACGGGCTTCACCTTCGACCTTTCCCGTATAGTATCCACCCGCCGATATCGTGTTCCCATGGTTCATTAGCATTTTGTCGGTGAGCCGGGTAACGGCGCGACCTTCCATGAACACGTTCGGCGACCAACTCAGCCATGTTGCTTCCGCCTGCACTGTGCCCGACTTGACGCCGAGCCCAACTCCAGGCTCATCACCAAAAGAGATTGCGAATTTCGAACCTTTGACACCATTCATCGCCCCGCCATGCGAAAACACCGTCGTGGTGCCGTCGGCGAGATCGCGTGCATAGGCGACATTGGTGTAGGGAACAGGTGACTGTGGGCTGCGGCAGACATCGGGAAGCGTCGAACGAGTAAATCCGTCTGAATGTTTGTGGCACAGCGTCAGGCCGTTAATACCAACTGTTTCTCTCATGCTTCTTTCCTCCTGGCATGCGCCAGCATCAAAGCGCACGATCGCCCACGATGGCTGGTGGCGACGAGCAGTGTCGGATATTTGATGGGTTCGCTGTGAGCCGGGTGGCCACGAGGCGATGGCATGGCCCCGAGCGCCAGCGCAACCATGACACCACCTGCTGCTGCGCCGACATCGCCCATCGCAAGCGCATAGCATTCAGGGTCAAGCAAAGCCTCGCCCAAACCATTGCCAAAACTGGCGATGCCGGCGCCATAGTGTTCAGCTCGCCAGCGTTCGCCATTCAAATCGGCCAAGGCACGCATCACCGGAACAGATTGTTCCAGCCCTGTGGCGGCATTGCGCAAGGCATCACCAAGTCCGCGACCACGTATGCCGATAGGCTTGCCATCCGTTGCTTCTTCGCCGACACCAAAGCCGAGGATTTCGGCGCTGGTTTCCAGGCGCAGGCTGCTTTTGCCCACGGCAATGACGGCACAAGCCTCACCGGGCACCAAGCCATGCGGCTGACCGGAACCGAATGCTTTGCCTTCCGTTGCCAACCGGTCCAGCAAATGCGTGTCGATATAACTGTCGAGTGCCGCAACAAACACGACATCGGCCTCACGATCGGCGATGTCCTGTCGCGCCAGATCAATCATCCGCAACGCTGCGGCCTGAGCGCCAAAACAGAATCGCTTATAGATGATTTGTTCATAAGGCTCTGCTGAAAAGGCCGCTGATAGCCGTGTGGTCAGTTGATGGCCGTTCAGCCAACGCGGCAGCACAACGATGAGTCCGAAGCGCAGCGGACCGGCATTGCGCAAACTTGTTGCCCGCAGGAGGCAATCGGTGAATGCGCTCTTGAACAAGTTCAGCAAGCGCTGCTCGTAATCACGCTCCTCGGTGGGCACAAAGACGTAAGAAAGGGTGATCGGGTCACCGTCATGGCCAATGAGGGAACGCTCGCGTACCAGACTCTTCTCGCCCTTCGAATACGCCTCTGTCGCGGCCTCGAAATTTTTGCCAAGTGGGCAACAAAGGCCAGCAGCGATGATGATGGCATCCTCGGTCATCGCAGCCTCACCCCGGCCATCTGCCTGAACATGACCATCGATCCGTCAACGCTCATATCGTCAGAGCAAGGTAGGTTGCCATTCCAGATCATGGACAATCGCTTCTTGGTCGCCTCGATATGAACTCCGATCAGCCGTAGTCGATGGCTATCGCGCCGCATGCCCATACGAGTCACCGCTTCGAAGATGATCTGTGGTAACATGAAGCTATAGGGGCCGTCAGGATGGAGCCCCACCACAGCGACAGGCTCGCCGCCCCTAATATCAAGTATCTGATCCGGAGGAGCGGCTTGATGGAAGTGTTCCGAAAAATCGATTGGCAACAAAGGTGCTCGCCTGCGTTCCCATTCCCCATCATAGGTGCCCGCATGGTCTATGCGCGGCTGCCATGCTGGCTGGATTGCGCCAAACCCGACGGGCGAGGGCAAGCGTTTCAGATCAAAAGGATGCGCCGGGTCCTCGATTTGGGCAAGCTCAAGGACTGCGTCCGTCGGGGCATCGTCGTAGTTTGTGGACCAGCCCTTGCCGATCGGATTGAGCGGGTGCGCCTTGTCTCCACCGAACGCGTCAGCGCCACCGAGCGCCATAGACCATGACAGGGGAACGGCGATGGTTTGTTCTCTTGTCTCGAAGCTCCATTCCGCGGTGCCACCCTTACGCTTGAGCCAGCGTGGGCCAAAGGCCACAGCTTGCTTCTCAAAATTACCAGCGGTGAGGCTGATGGGAAGCTCCCTGAAAAGAGCTTGATTGACCGCAACGGCGGCCCCGCTGACCGTTAAGTCCACTTTGGGCTTAAATGGAGCGATATCCGATTCCGCCAATAACTCCTTGGCTTCATCATCGGCGTAAGCTGGTGCGATATGAACGGGTTCCTGCGTTTCGCTCAGAGCAACCAGGCCATCATCTCGAATGTTGAAAGTTGCCCGCAACGCGACAACCCAATGTTCGAAGCCGTCGCGATCGCGAACAAAGTAACCGAGGGTAGCGAAGGGTGTCTTATTATCGACCTGCCACATGAAGCCCCCTGCGATTAGTTCAGCTCGATCCGTCCTGCCAGTAGATGGATGTCTTCCGAGACATCCTGGATGAGACGCTTGCCAGTGAGCTTGATCGTGCCGTCTTCGCATAGTGTGGCGCTGGACTTCCCGATTTCGATCGTCAAGGAGCGGCCGGCAGGATCGAATTTTATGAATTCTGACAATGCCGCAAGCGCTGTCCAGTCGATATCGACGGGAAGGAAAGGTCCAGTATCCTTGAAATTCTTCATCCCAATAACTCCGCCATGAAATATTGCATACGTTTCACAACCATACGACGAGAATTGAAGATAGGCACCAGGAGGCTATTTCAAGGTCTTAGCATGGGATAAATGCAAGCTTCGCGATCTTGCGGCCTATGCCGAAATTCTCGGGCGCGAGGCTGGGCAGCCGGCCGCTGATCCTGTCCGGTTGATTGTCCCCATGCCGGAGCGCTTCATCGGCACTGATCGCGGATTCGCAAAGGCGAGACGTACTCAAACCAAAGAATAAAGGATGCTGTCCGTCCGCTTTGCTTGCGCGGTTTCTACCGGAATCCTGTCCCGCCTTGCGTGGCCAATATGAAGATCGGCGCTTCCCTGCTCAACTATGCCCGATGAGAGGCCGGCGATTCTTCGATTTCCTGTCTGGACAGGTAGAGCGTCACGGTGCAGCCCTTTTCTTTGTCGAACAGGTGTGGGGCGAGCATGATCCGCACATGTTCATGGTCGAACCTGTCGGCAAAAGCTGGCCCGCACAGTTTGGTGAGGAGCGCATGAACGCGCGGACGCATCTGATGGAGAGCGGCCGCCACAGATTGGCTGCGGGTAGCGGCGTCGGCCCGGGCAATTAACGTGGGAGGTTTGTTCAACGAGACGATACCCCGCAGGCGGCCTTGCTGATCGAGGCGAACCGAGACCTTGAGGCGCACAGGACGCAATCGGTCGAAACGAGTATTGATCCGGGCGAGGATTGCATCGACATCCTGTCTCGACATGAGATTTTTGTCCATGACATCGGGTATCTGCTCCAATCGCTCCGGAAATTGCAGGAGAGCGAGCGCTTCGACCTCGTCGTTGCGGGTGTGAAACATTGACGGCATTTCGGCGAGCCAGGCTTGGCGTTGTTCAATCGCGAGGGCCTTTGCCCGTGCCTCGCCATAATATGAGATGGAAAACGATCTGCTTCTTGTCCATTCAGGCCGTTCGACATGGGCAAACCAGCGCGCGTCTTTTCGATAGACACCCGCCACGCCACTGGTGTTGTCGCTCCTGAGCCGGGTTGCCTTCTCGCGCGATGTCACTGGCGGCAAGGCGTGTAGGATGGCGTCGCGATAGGCCAAGGCCTGCTCGAAGGCAGCTTCGGGCGAACCATAGATGTTGTCGTTGAAACCGCGATTGATGGCATACCCATGCCGGCTGAGCGCGACCGTCCATTCGCCGGGACGAGTATCTTGCGCTTGTCTGCGCAGAAGGGCGTAAAGGTTCACGGCTGAACACGACTGCGTATTGGATATCGAGAGCTCCTGCGTTTCCGCCTCATCATAGGTATTCATGACTGCTGTCGGCGTTAAATTTGTTCGCCGTCGCCGTTCATCGCGGCCTTGATTTTCCAATATGGCACCTATCTTTGATTGCGTCGTGTAATTGTGGCACTCGTAGCGTAAATCAAGCCTTGCTGATTTTGCGTTGTGAATATCAAGAGGGGCACGCTTGAATGGCGCTTGAGGAACTTGTCGAGACGCTCGCGAGCGAAGGTTTTTCGCAGGTCGATCGAACCATTCGGATTGAAACGGTTTTGGGAGTCGATGTCCTTCTCGCAGAACGCCTCTACTATCGAGCCGGCATCAACGAACTGTTCGACTTGCGGGTGGATGTACGTGCCAAGCAGGGCGAGATCGACCCCAAGCGCCTGATCGCCACCCTTGCCGATGTGTCGCTGGAAATTGGAGAAGGTCAGCGCAAGACGTGGAACGGGCTCATACAAGGTGTGACCGCCGGGCCGCCGCTGACAAGGGGCGGGCGGGCCTATACGCTGGTGATCAGGCCGCAACTCTTCCTGCTCAGCCAAAAATCGGACTGGCGCACATGGCAGCATCTATCGAGTGTCGACGTCGCGCAGACGTTGCTCTCAGAGCACGGCTTGCCCGCACCGGACGTATCGGGCGTGATCCATCAACCCAAGCCGATGGTTTATGCCGTTCAGGCTGGTGAGACGGATCTCGATTACCTCACCCGCCGCCTTGAGGCCGATGGGATTTTCTACTATTTCCGACATGAGGGTGGCCAGAAGGGTTCCGTTTCGGCCAAGCATGTTCTTGTGCTTGCCGATCATCAATCTGGTTACGACAAACCGAACGATGAGGCGGATGGGAAGATCCGCTATGCCCTCGGCAGCTCTGATCGCAACCACATCAACAATTGGCTGCAGCGCTTCGAATACTCTCCCGGCCGCCGCACGGGCGCGGACTACAATTTCCTGCATGTCGACATTCCGACAGCCAATGCTCCCTCGCTGATCGAACTCAATGGCAACCAGAAATACGAATTGTTCGAATTCGGCTCGGTCGTCGGAGGCTACGGCGTCGGCTCGGCATCCGAAGGCATCGACAGCACCGAGGTCGAGAAGCAATCAAGGTGGCGCATGCAGGCCACCGAAGTCGATCACAATCTCACCGAAGGCTCTTCAACCGTCCGTACCTTGGAGGTTGGCCAGAAATTCCAGCCCTACGATGTCGCCAATCTCGCCAACACGTTCGAGGAGATGGTGATCCACAAGCTGGAGGTCAGCGCCCACGATCATTCCTATGAGGCGGCCGATCAGGATGCGCCGGAATATTCCAACCGTTTCGTCGCTTTGCCGGCGCGAGTGCCGGCGACGCCGCATCGCACCACATCGAAGCCGCGTATCGACGGCGTGCATGTCGGCTTCATCGCCGGGCCGGAGGGAGAAGAGATCCACACCGACCAGCATGGCAGAATCAAGCTTTGGATGCCATGGGACCGCAAAGCCAAGAAGGACGGAAGCGATAGCCCGTGGATAAGAGTTTCGCAGGCATGGGCTGGATCGACCTGGGGTGGACAGATCATCCCCCGTATCGGTCAGGAGGCGATGGTCGCTTTCATCGGCGGCGATCCGGATCGCCCTGTGGTTTTAGGTCTCGCGCCCAACGCTAAACACACCGTGCCATACACCTTGCCGGCAAACAAAACCAAATCCGTCTTTAGGACACAGACCCACAAGGGCAACGGCTTCAATGAGCTGACGTTCGAAGACGAAAAAGGGCGTGAGGAAATCTACATGCATGCCCAACGCGATCATCGCGTGCATGTCGAAAACTCCCATTCCAAACGCATCGATAACAACCAGGCGGAATCGATAGGCCACAACAAATCTATCGAAGTCGGCAACAATCACCACGAAGTCATCGGTGGCAATATGACGCTGATGGTCGGTCCGAACATCCTCCAGAAAGGTGTCACGGCGGCGATGGGAATATTGCGCGATGGCGTCGGGAACCTGCTGACGAGTAAGCTTGGCGGCTTCACGGATGTCCTTGGCTTTCTCTCTCAAACCACCATGGGCGAAGGCAACATGATCGTCGGCGTCGGCAAGAATAAGGCCGAAACCGTGATGGTGTCATCGACGGAAATCGTCGGTGCGGCCAAGACGACGACGGTGGGCGGCGGTTACCAGCTCACAGTGGGCGGCGTGAAGAATGAGAGCGTTGCCTTTGGTTCCTGGGAGGAAGTGGGTCAGACGAAGGTGACGGTGGTCGGTCATAAATACGAAATCGTCTGCGGCAAATCCCGCATCCTGATGGAACGCGACGGCACCATCACGCTCGAAGGTGTCCGGCTGATCATCAACAAAGAAGAACGCATGACGGTCACGGCCGGCAAGATAGAGATGAACTAAGAAGGTTTGTCTGGATGATCAAGCTCCTGAGCGATGAGTGGGTTTCGGCGGAAGTTGAAAACAAGCAGCTGAGGGATTCCAAGCGCGAGGAATTCTGGGAAAGCCTGGGCGTGTCCCGGACTCGTGACCTGAGTGAAATCGATGTGCCGCCGATGGAGCGGCTTGCCACGGTGCAGGCGCTGCTTTCGACGGCTGGCGACAAGATCGGGGATGCGGATATTGGCGCGATTGCCAGCCTGGCTTCGGCCGCGCTTTCGGCCATCGCACCCGGCTCGATACCATTCGGTGGACAGACCCAACCGCTGAGCCTTCAGGACTTGACCGTTTTTGCGCGCAGCCGGTTCTTCACGGAAATCATACCCGACTACGAATTTACGAGAATGGATTGACGATGGGCGCACCGGCGTACAATCCAGACATGACGGCTCATGACGGGCATTTGCAGGACAATTGCTCGTATTTCGCCCATGTCAAAAGCCATCTCTACCAATATGTAGCGATGTTCCGGCTGGTGAAGGAGCTGGCCGAAAGCGAGAAGGCGCGCCAGGAGTTCTGGGCTGGCTTCATGGACAGCGCCGTCGGGCGATTCATCCAGGCCGACACATTGAATTCATACGCCAAAATGGCACGGGACAATGCTTCTGATTATGCCGACCGGGCCCAGAACGGATCATTCGAGGACTGGGTCAATCAGAAAGGTCATGACTGGTTTGGTTATTCTCTGCCCTGGGCCCAGGATGGGAGCGCCAAAGCCTACAATGAACGCATGTCGCGCGAGGAAGCAACGAGGGCACAGAAGCTTCAGGATGCGGCGGATATCAACTACGATCTCGCCAAGGGAAAGCTGAAGGAGTTTTTCGTTTCGCTTTGGAATGAGATCAAGCGGCGCTGGACGCAATGTGGTGCGCTTTATGCGATCGCGACGACGGCCACGGATGCCGCTTTCTTCGTGGGCGAACTCGCGCTGGGCGCCGGGCTGACAGCCGGTGCGATCAAGCTCCTGAAGTCGATAAAGTTCATGACACATCTTGCCGGCGTCGGACGCGCTGTGACTGCGGCTGCGTCCGAAACCGTTACGGTGACGAAGGACACCATGGTCACTGTGACGGCAGTCATGGGTGCGCCGGGCTCGGCCATGCGAAGAATCGTTCGCAGCTATAAGGCCGGCGATCTGGAGGCGGAAGTCGAGGAGCTGCAAGCCCATTCCGGCGTGTTACGCGAGGATGGCCAGAGCCCGTTGAGAGAAGAACAAGCTCCGCAGAGGCGGACGGCTACCGCAATCGGCGATCTAGCCGAAGCTCAGGCCCGGGATCGTCTTAATTCCCAGGGCTTCACCGATATACGCGCGCTGAAGAACAACTCCGAACATGGGATAGACCTCGTCGGCAGAAACCCACAGACCGGCGCCGTAAAAGTCGTTGAAGTCAAGGCCAACAGCGCGTCGCTGAACGACCTTCAGGAGATGGGTGGCCCGCATTACACAGATACGCAGATCGACCGCGCCATGAGCGGCGACGGCCATTGGAAGAGCATGCCAGACGGCATGGGCGACACTGCCGAAGAGCTCTCCGACTGGATGGATGCGGCACCCTCGAAGCAGTATGAGATATGGAAATACGACGTTGCCGACGATGGAACGGCAACCTATCGCGGCAAAGCGGATTGGGACTGGAAGCCTGGCGAGAAACCAAAGCGGCTGACTTATCGCGATGAGACAGGTAGAGCTAGACGCCCAGCCGTGAGCACACCGCCCTCGACCGGACCTCCGGCTCGGAACCAATAAGTTCCTGCTGCCCCGTTTTCGACAGGATTGAAGAATGACCGATGCTTCCGAAAAAAGAAAATTCCTGGCCAAGGAACTGCCGGATTGGCTCTCACGCAAGGAGCGTCTGTTTCGGCAGAAGCCTATGGAGTGGCTTGGAGATTTCGATCCCGTCGGCAAAACCGATGTGAACGTGAAGCTTGCGCCGGCGCGCTTCGAGCGACTGGCAACATGGTATCGCAGGGAATATGCCCTCTCGGGTATCGGAGCCACGCCGGATATCGCTCTTTTGTCGGCCTCGACGCGCAACGATATCACGAGCTATCTGCTCGAAATCCCGATCTATGATTTCCATGCGGAGAATCTAGGCCGCTACAATTTCGACCGTTATGGAAAGCTGCTGGCGCAGGTCATTGCGACAGGTTGGAAAGACGAGGCCGAACTGGTTGCCCGCCTCGGCTTCAAAGAGCTGAACCGCCTGATGGACCGGGGTATTTCCTATGGCCGCTTGCCCTGGTTCATGCTGGAACTGGCAAAGGATTGGCTGAAGGCGGATGTTGCCATCGACAGCGAGTTCCGCCAGCACGAGGTCGCAAACCTCGGCGTCTGGGACAAGCTGCTCGCCGGCTGGCGCGATCCCAATGAGCGGTCCTTCGATGCGTTGATGAGCGAAATGGCCGAATACCATCTGGCTCAGTCCGAAATCGTCGAGAATACTGAGAAGGACTGGTACGAGTTCGAAGAACTCTCCTATTGGCTGTTCCCGGTTGAATTGCTGGCTGTGCTGCGTCTTCGCGAATGGGCCGGAATTGCCAATCCGCCGCTGACTCATCCGATTTTCTGGGTCACCCCGCTTGCCAACCTCTATCCGTCGCCGGCTTGGCCGAAAGATGAGACGGTCGATCGGGCGGAAGCGAAGTTCCGCGCCCTTTATCCAGACACCCCCTCCGTTGCGGACCTGCCGCGCCTGCGCAAAGAGCAATAAGCCGCGGGAGGGTGATCGAAATGGCTCTGATGGCCGTTGCGTTAAACGCCGGGCCCAACCGTCGCGCTGTCAATCGGCTCGGAATGTTGACCCCTTGGGGGTCAACATCGCTTCACCGCGGTCAGAACGCGCAACAGATTGGGCCATCTCATTCTACTGATCCCATGCTGGGAGGGCCATGCGCCGATCCCGAAGAGAAGAGAGGGCCTGCGAGAGACGTCAAACTATCGAGACGCTGAACGCTCAAAAGCGCTTGACCTCAACACGCCGAATAGAGAAGAGCCCTTCATAGCGCGTTCCGCCCGTGCTGGTGTTCTCATCGAGGATGATGGCGATGCGAGGCTAACGCATAGGATCCGGCTTCCGCCTTAGTCGTTTCGACACTGTTTTTAAGCATCTTGCGGCTTAAGAAAACATAGTTGCCGATTCATGGCGAGATTGATGAGCGATATCGACATGGAAATTGACATTCGCCCGGTGGATCTTGAAACGCGGGCGCACTTCTCGGAGATTCTGGAGGAGGCGAGCGCATGGCAAAAGGCGCGTGGTTCGGAGGGCTGGAGCTACCCCTTCGATGACGCCTGGATGCTGCCTCGAATCGAGCGCGGCGAATTGTTCCTTGCCTATATGGACAGCCATCCCGTCGCTGCGTTTCGAATCCTATGGAAGGATCGTCCGTATTGGGGTGAGAGGGAAACGGGCGACAGCATTTATCTGCACACCTTTGCGGTTCGCCGCGACAGAGCCGGAAACGGAATTGGTACCGCCATCATCGAAAAAATTGCCTGCATGGGACGAGAGCGAGGTCTGGCGACCATCAGACTTGATTGTTCGCTCTCCAGCTCAAGGCTGATTGCCTATTACGAGCAGAACGGCTTTTCTTCCGTCGGGATCACGCTCATGAACGGGAAAATGATGAACCTGATGGAGCGTCCTTTACAGGACAACCTTCCGAGCGGTTTGTAGCAGGGCGCAAGGTCGTCAGTCGCGAACCAGGCCAACCGGCGCGCCTCGTCCAAAAGCCCTCTGACGGACGATGGCTGCCATTTGCGACCACCGCGGGTCGGCCGTTCCCCCATTTGATCCAGTTGCGCGGCAATCTCGCGAAGCGACAGGCTTGGATCGGCAATCGTGATCGCGGCAACAAGCTTCATCAAACGATCCTCCGGTGCACGACGAGGCGACCGCGCCAGTAGGTCCGGCTCTGCGAGCTTCTCCCGAACCATGCGATGGACGGCACGACGCAGTCGCTCGACCCTCCAGTCATGGCCGCAGCGATTGAGGATACCTGATCTCGACAGGGCGTTACTTTCCGCCAACAACGATTTGACGTTGATGATCGAGGACGACATTCGACTTTGCATTCCATCGCGACCCTGTGTAGACGTCGATATTGCAAACTCGTCAATGGGTTCTTCGCCACTGAATGGACCAGCCTCAAATACAAATCTGGGTCAAGGCGTTGTGAAACCCAACACCCATTTTTCTTGGTAACCTACAACAGCCGCAAAAAAGGCATAGGCTGTAGAATGCTATGTGAGTCGCGTCACGCTGCAATGGAGAGCGGCGTTACACTGGAGACTTCTCCTATGGGTATCGAAACAACACTTTTGGAAGAGCAGCCAGTCGTCGGGTTAATGTTCCAGCAAGCCAGCTTGCTTGCGGACGGCGGCCGATATGATGAGGCAAAACGAATCTATTTGGCAATCCTTGCTATCGATGCGGGGCATTTTGGAGCCCTCAATGATCTCGGCAATCTGCTGGAGAGAACCAATTTTTGTAGTGCCGCGCGTCTAGCTTATGCCGAAGCAGTAAGATGTCATCCAGACAATGTGATCGGCCGCATTAACTTTGCTAACTCTCTGATCACAAACGGCGCGTTCGCTGAAGCTGGCGCGGAGCTCGAGGTGGCGCTTCTTCTTGCTCCAGACCACCCCGACGTCCATCGCAGCTTGGCCAATCTTCTACAGAATCTTGGTGACTGGGATGCCGCCGAAACTCATCGGCAAAAAAGTTATCGGCCGATTGAGCTGACCTTTCAACCCTATCAAGGCGAAGGCACGCCGTGTCGAGTGCTGGTTCTCGTGTCCGCCATCGGCGGAAATATCCCGACGCGCGTTTTGCTCAGTGACCAATTGTTTGACGTAACAGTCCTTGTGGTCGAAGGTTATGATGTAGCGAGGCCGCTCCCAGCACATGATGTCGTCTTCAATGCTATCGGCGACTCCGACATCTGTTTGACCGCTCTTGATGCTGCCGATCGTGTGTTGGCGTTAACCAGTGCGCCGATTGCGAATCCACCTTATCGTATTCGCCCAACAGACCGCATCTCGAATGCTAATCGACTGAAAAGTCTACCATATATACGGACGCCACGTATGTCGTTGATCAAACGGTCACAGGCAGCAGAGCAGGCGCGGCTATTCGGCTTTCCGTTGCTTTTGCGTAGCCCAGGTTATCATACCGGGCGATATTTCCGGAAAGTTGACGAAGCCACTGATCTGGATACAGCTCTCACAGAGTTGCCCGGAGAACAACTGGTAGCAATCGAATACCTCGATGCACGAGACACGGCGGGGTTGGCGCGAAAATACCGAGTGATGATGATTGGCGGCGAGCTTTTCCCTCTTCATTTGGCTATCTCGCGGAACTGGATGGTACATTATTTCACAGCCGATATGGTGGACAATCAACACTACCGCGACGAGGAAGCAGCCTTTCTCTCGGACATGCCCTCGGCTATCGGGCAGCGCGCAATGGAAGCGCTGAAAAGTATACAAATGAGTCTCGGTCTCGACTATGGTGGCGTGGACTTCGCTGTCGATGCGAATGGAGATCTACTATTCTTCGAAGCAAATGCCACGATGGTGATTGTGCCGCCACCGGGGGCCTCGATGTGGGACTATCGGCGAGCCGCTACCTTCCGCGCCCTAGAAGCTGCAAGCGTGATGATTCTCGGTAAGATGGAGCCTCAGGAGAGGGTGTAATACGGCTCCTCACTGAATTCGACTCACGGGGTTCCCAAAATGTGATGAGTCTGAATCGATGGTGCAAACTGGAGGTTTGCGATGGGTTCAGCGATTTCACTACGAGGAGATTTTGACGGGGAGCGTCTGCGGCGGTTGGCGCGGCAGACCAAGGATGCTGCTCAGGCACGGCGACTTTTGGCGCTCGCCGAGATCTATGACGGCGGTTCTCGTTCGGATGCGGCGCGGCTGGGCAATGTCACGCTCCAGATCGTGCGGGACTGGGTCATGCGTTTCAACGCACGCGGTCCTGATGGTTTGATCAATGGGGCCAGAATCCGGTATCGCGCCGCTCGTGTTGGCTCCGCCTTAATATAGGCCGGAACATCACCGAGCCGATCGTTCTCCGTGACCGGTCCCTCGAAGGTGACGTACATGCTCTTGATAGGAATCGGGGTCTGAGTAGCAACGGAACAGAAAAGCGACATAAGGATTTTTCTGCACGTCCTCACCGAAACGCTCATGCGTAGGGTTCCAGTGCTTGCGGATCCCGCCATCGATGCGGTTGTGTCGCCTTATGGTTCTCACGGTATCGCACGAGATTTACGTCGGAGATTACCGAAATCGGCTCGCCGCAAATTTCGACGAGAGACCCATGTCGAAGAGGGCTCTGCCACGCGTACGGAACGTCGCCCCAAAACAGGGTTGTTGGCCGCTCTTCTGGCCCTTGGACGAGCGTGATCTCGCACAATGTTCCAAGGAATTGAAAAGCCCGCTTATGGCGGAAGCGTTTCAGGGGAACCTCTTCGAAACGAGAAAGTCCGTGAAGCGCCCTATCAAACTCTTTGAAATCCTCGCTACAGTAAAGCAGATCGATATCGCCATGCGTAGATCGCGGTCGCAAGCCAAGGATTTCCTCGGCCCATCCTCCGAAAAGGTGACAGGCAATCCCAGCCTGCCGAAGGGTGGCGACAACAATGGCCACTTTTTCACGAGTGTTCTCCATCAAACCTCCACAGGAGCTAGATAACGGTAGGCAAATCTATCGTTCAATCGCTTTATGGATCGTCGTCCGGGTCGGTAGTGCTCGGATCGCGCAGCGGCCTGAGCTCGCCTCGAGCCACGAATTCAGGAAGCGTGAAGGCATATCGGCCGAGCATGTTGACGTGTTTAAATCCGAGTGGCGACAGGCGTGCGACGTCTTCCGGCCTCAACTCGTAGCCTTCAGCCACGAGTTGTTCGAGCGCGGCATCCATGTAGATCGTATTCCACAGCACCACGAGATTGACGACCAGGCCGAGCGCTCCGAGCTGATCTTCCTGGCCCTCCCGATAGCGCTGACGTAGCTCGCCCCGTTTTCCATGGAAGATGACGCGGGCAAGCTGATGGCGACCTTCACCGCGATTGAGCTGGACGAGGATACGGCGTCTGTAGCTTTCATCATCAATGAAACGCAGGAGATATAAGGTCTTGATGAGGCGTCCGAGTTCCTGCAGGGCGCGCGCGAGGCGTGTTGGCCGATCATTGGTCTGGAGTGTCCTGGTGAGACCTGCGGCCTGAACGACGCCGAGCTTGAGGGAGCCGGCGAGGCGCAACAGATCGTCCCAATGGTCGGCGATCAGCTTCATGTTGATCCTATTCGAGGCGATATCGTCGAGGATCCCATAGTCGGCCTTCGCATTGGTCCGCCAGAACCGTGCGCCGCCGACATCGGCGATGCGGGGGCTGAACTGATATCCGAGAAGATAGAATATCCCAAAGATTGTGTCGGTATATCCGGCGGTGTCGGTCATGATTTCGGTCGGCTGAAGCTCGGTTTCCTGCTCCAGCACGACAGCAAGCAGATTGAGGCTGTCGCGCAGGGTGCCGGGAACTGTCATGGCGTTGAGACCGGTGAACTGATCGGAGGCGAGATTGTACCAGGTGACACCGCGCTCTTGCCCAAAATACCGAGGGTTTGGACCAGAATGAATGGTGCGGACCGGCACGACGAACCGTAATCCATCGGCGGACGCCACGTCACCACCGCCCCACTTCCTTGCCAGCGGAATGGCGTTTTGCGCCGCGACCAGTGCAGCGTTTGCGGCTGTCAGCGTCTCGGCGCGCAGAAAGTTTTGCTTGACCCAACTCAGCCGCGATCGCCTGAGCGCCGGATTATCGAGGCGGACCAAGGGCTCGAAGCCGGTATTCGTCGCCTCGGCGACAAGCACGGCGCAAATGCTGGTCGCGATGTTTTCTGCGCGCGAGCCACCCTCGCTGGCATGGGTGAAGAGGTCAGCAAAGCCAGTCCTCGCATGCATTTCCATGATAAGTTCGGGGAGATCGAGCCGGGGCAGACGCGCGTCGATCGCCGCGCGCAGGGCGATCAGGCTTTGCGGCTCCTCGATTTTCTCCAGGCGTTCTAGGGACAGGTCGGGACCTTCCGCAGTTTGGACGATGGTGACGGCCGAATTTGACGGAATACGATCAGCGGTCTCCTGATAGGCGAGATCGAGCCGGCTCGACAAATCCCGAAGTTCTTCGTCAGCAACGGTGGACACCCCAACGGTACGGCAGACCGTCGGACGGGCCGCTTCCCATGCAGGCCCTGAGAGCAGCCCCTTGCGTGGATCGGCATAGCGCAGGGAACGCAGCGGAAAGATGTCGCGCCGGCGGATGGCACGACGAAGACCGTCGAGAACGCAAAGCTTGTATCCGGTGAGATCGACAGCGCCGTCAGGGGCCTTCAACTGTGGAAGCCATATCTTTGGTGCGAATGCCATCGGCGCTGGACCGGCGCGCTTGCGCCCGGACTGAACGACACGAAGATAATCAATTGCCTCCAGTAAGGGCCGGCCGGCGGGAGCTGCGCCGAGATCGAGGCCAGCGAGCAGGCCCGGCGTGTAAGCTATTTTGCGGTTATGCTTCCTGATCTCGGTAAAATAGGTGTCGTCATGCGGTTCCGCGAGGGTGCCGACACGCTCGACGGCCTCATCGAGTACCTGCCTGTCGATCAGGTCGAAGATGGCAGTGTGGACAGCATCGTCAGGGGTCTCGGAATCAAGGATGACGATCGCCGCATCCCGCAGTTTTAACGCCGCAGCGTCGAGATCGCGCAAAGACCGTAAGCGGATCTGTTTGGCGGACGAAGTAGCCTCCGACACCATCGATGTCGTGACCGCGTCGAACAGGTCGATGACATCATCCCCAGCCGAAGCTTCAAGGGTTCGGATGAAGGCCAGCAAGGTTGCAGCACGCCGATTGTCCGGTAGCCGCGACACGGCTTGCGCCTTTGCGGAGCTGGCAAACTTCGCCAGCGCCGTTACCCTGCCGGGCGGCAAGCGATCTATGGACGGCAATCCGCTGGCGAGGCTGCGGATCTCTTCGAGCCGACCGAGAGCACGGCTGATCTCACGGCCGCTTTGTATGTAGGGGCCGTCGCGCAGCCGATCGAGCGGGCTTTGCCTTTCGCCTTCTGGCACCACCACCAGGTTATCGACACGCAACCGTTGTTCTGGCGTTACCCCGTCGATCAGCAATCTATGGAACCGGCTGGTTGCCCGTCCGCGGACCCTTGCCACAGCTCTTTCCACCACGGACCGTCCTGGCAATAGAACCTTGGCTTGCAGCAGCCATGCAACTGCCCGGTCAAAGAGGGTGGCGGGGCGATCGGATCCTGTCCAGCATAGAGCATACAGAAAACGGTTGAGGCGAAACGCGACCCCATAATCTGTATATGTCCGGTAGCCATAGCGCTGCCGAATACGAGGCGCATGCCGCCACCGCCCTTCGCTGCGGGCATAATCGGCGATCAATCCATCAGGTTCGGCAATCGAAAGCTGGCGAGCAACGTATCGCTGGGCGGAGACGGGAACGTCTTCCGGCTTTTCCAGAAACATCCCGAGCATGCGCACTGCGCCAAGCTGGACAGCGACACCAAGACGATTGTGATCGCCGCGGTGGACTGCGACGAACGTGCGATCGGCATCATCAAGGTGGAAATAGCGGGCCAATTGATCGGGTGTCAGTTCGGCCGGAAAGCGACCATATTCTCGCGCCTGATTGTCGCTCAGGAATCCGACCGGCAAGGTCGTCAGGCCTGTGCTGCGGCGTCGCGCTTCGTTGAGCGCCGGACGAGCAATTCGTTGGCCCGCTCGCGCGGTCTCCCCTTGGCATCAACGTAAGCATAGAGGGTGGACAAGGATACCCCGAGTTCGGCGGCGACATCGCGCGCGGCATTGTCTTTGTCAGCCATCATCGCCATGGCGACCTTCAGCTTCTTACGGGTCATCACACGCGGCCTGCCCCCAGCCCTCCCACGAGCGCGGGCCGCCGCAAGCCCCGCCATGGTCCGCTCGTGGATGAGATCGCGTTCGAACTCGGCCAAGGTGGCGAAGATGCCGAAGACGAGCCGGCTGGTCGTCGTGGTGGTGTCCATGTCGCCGGTTAGAACCTTGAGCCCGACACCACGTTGCTGCAGGTCGTTCATCAAGCCGACAACGTGCGGAAGCGACCGGCCGATACGATCGAGTTTCCAAACGACGAGGGCATCTCCAGCCCGCGCAACCTCCAATGCTTTTAAAAGACCAGGACGATCAGTTGCCCGGCCGGAGCAAACGACGTCATAGATTTTCTCGCAGCCGGAGCGCTCCAATCCGTCCCGTTGAAGGTCGAGATTTTGCTCGCCGGTCGAAACTCACATGTAGCCTATCAGCATAACCGCTCCCCGTTTCGTATAAACTTAGACGGCAGGGAGTTTGTAGGCTATAGGTTTTTGCACGAGTATTTACGAAATTAAGCGGCTGTTCCGAGATTTTTGCAATCGGCCTTGCTGCGTCACATCAAACCGGGGTTTGTTGCAAAGGCTAGCACCCCGAAATCGGAGGACGAATGCTACATCATGCTTCATTAGGGGTTTCCGATATCGAGCGCGCCGCTGCATTTTACGACGCGGCTCTTGGCTCACTTGGATATGTGCGGGTTTGGGAAGATCTGCGGCCGGGAGAAGCCGACCAGGCCGTCGGTTATGGGCCCGAGGGCAGCGGCGATAAGCTTGCCATCAAGTTTAGGCCTGAGGGCCAGCGTCCGCCGGGCCCAGGCTTTCATCTTGCTTTCGCAGCGCCAGACAGGAAGTCCGTCGCGGACTTTCATAAAGCCGCGCTTAATCACGGAGGTAGAGACAACGGTGGTCCGGGACTGCGAGCCCACTACGGACCAAACTATTACGCCGCCTTCGTGATCGACCCAGACGGACATCACATCGAGGCCGTGTTCAACTCGGCACCTTGACCCACGGATGAGAGCAACGGTCCAGCGAAGCTTATGTAGGTTTTCTGTTCCGTTGCTACTCAAACCCCGATACTTGGCGCCAAATCGCACGCCTTCACACCGCATGAACCAAAGCCTCACTCCCAGATCTTGGTTTCAGAGCGTTAAGTTTACAGTGCCTTTAAAAGGTGTGCGGGCCTTCGACCACCGCCGAATAGCGGCTTTTTTCATTCGCCATTCGAACGAGCCTTCCGTTGGAATTTCGTTAGCCGTTCTATTGAACTTTTCTTGCGTTAATCACCGCTGCTATTTCTTTAGCTGCCCGAGCATCCGTCGATTTGTCCATTTCGATCATCATATCTTGAGTTCGTTTTTCCGCGAGAAATTTCGCAATCTGACTAGGATCTGCTTCGTCACCGCATAGCTCGATAATCTCGACAGCAATGCTCATATACTCATCGGCTGGTGCGACGCCTCGTACGCCAATGGGGTCCCATTTTGTAAACAGAATCTCATTGACATCTTCTAAAATGGTCATGATCTCACCAGACTGTAACGACGTAACCGTTGGGGCTTATTACCGCAGTACAACTTGCCCCATAACATACTGTATTACCATTCGGTTGCACCTGCGTTCGGATAGGGTTCGAGCAGGCGTCCTGAAGTGCGCTAGGAGTAATCATTCTTGTTTGCATCCTGCTCATGGCGTGTGGGCTAATGCCGATTACCTCAATTAGACCAAGCGGATCAATTCGGCGAACCGGATCGTTTGCGGCGTAGACATAGGCTGACAAAACCTCGGTGGGTGGCTTTGAGCGGTCACTGTCCAGTGGATCTCTCGATAGCCACCGTGATGTCGTTGGATCATATCCTCGATACCAGGTCAGTCCAAGATTAGCTTTATCGAACATCTTGGCGAACCCGAAATCGGTGAGCATCGGTGTAATTTGAATTAGCGAACCCCAGGGATCGTAGTCATATGCGGTCGCACTTGTTTCGCTTTGAAAGACGCGTCGAACCGATCCAATTTGATCGACACCGTAGAATGATAGCGGGTCCGCAGCACCGGCCTTGTATTCGCCTTCGTCGAAATAGCCACGAGAAGCTAAATATTCAGAATCGCGTGCCTGACAAAGTTTACTGCCACACCAGATATATTTCGAGGTAAGGACGTTGCCTCCTCCTGAGGGTATATCGTCGATTTCAGTACGACGCCCCAGCCCGTCATAGACAAAGGTAGTCTGCTTCCCGGCCTGAGCAGCGTAAGTTATGCTGACCAACCGATTTTCCGCATCCCAGGAATAGGTCCGCGTGCCGTCGGATAGCAGATTGCCGTTGGCGTCATAGCTATAGGCCTGACCAGCGACCTGCGTGATTTCGTTGAGATTGTTGAAGGAAACAGTCTGCGCGGCGGGGTTGGGCTCTGCGACGCTTGCGTCACTGTCCTGCGTGATCCCGGTGATCAAGTTCTCCGGCGATGTCTGGAATGTGAAGTTAGTATACTGACCGGTCGTCAGGCCGGTGTTGGCGATACCGGACAGACGCCGGTCGTGAGCGTTGTCGAGGTAGCTCCAGGTGGTTTTAAGACTGGAGGTCGCCGGCAGCAATTGCCTGGCGGTCATTTGGGCCGTCTGACCGAGATAGGATATCTGGAATGCGCCAAGATCGCTGGAGTGATCGATGACCCGACCGATAGCATCATACTGCGCGGTCTCCGCTCCGCTGCCCGAGATCTGGCGGCTGGCAGGTCGCCCTAGAGCGTCATATCCATAGGCGATTGTGTGCGAGCAGCTCGCGGCACCTGTCGCCGTAAAGCATTCCTGGGCGAGCTGCTGGGCACCGTCGACATAGGACGGGTTATAGCCGTAAGTCGTGGTCCCCACTCCGTCCGCCATCGAAGCAATTCGATCAAAATAGGGATCGTAGGCGAACGTGACGTTCGGCGTGGGATTGACCGCGTTGAGATAGGTCATCCCCGCCAGATTGTTGTCGATCGCGTAGCTATATTGCTTCGTCTGCCCCAAAGCATCGAGAGCGCTCTTCAGGCGGCTGGTCGTGGTCTCGTAGGTGTAGGTGATTTTGCTGTTATCGGCGTAGGTCTTCGAGGTTTGCCGGCCCTGAACGTCGTATGCCCAGGATGTCGCATTCCCTTTCGGGTCGGTCAGGGAAACCAGATTTCCGGCTGGATCGTAGCCAAGCGTCGTCGTCTGCCGCATGGGATCGACAACGCCGGTCAGGCGGCGATTGGCGTCATATTGATATCGCCAGAGCCGGCCCTCGCGGTCCTGATATGAAACGAGTTCGAGCCGCTGATAGGTATAGCGCTGCGACGTGCCGTCGGGATACGCAATCTTGGTGAGTCGATCAGCAGCGTCGTAGTCGTAGGTGACGGACCAACCTTCCGAGTCTGTAAAAGTGCGCACTCGGGCAAAGCCGTCATAGGTATAGCTGGCCGCGGTGGCGTTGTTCGCATTGACAATCGATGCCAGATTTCCGCTGGTGTCATATTGATAGGTTGTTTTTTCGCCGAGAGCATCCGTATTTGAGGTCATTTGCCCGTTGGCATTGTAAGCTATCGCGCTCGTCTGTCCGGCAGCATCGGTGTAGAAAATTGGCCGATGCTGCTTGTTATAGATATATTGAGCGAGCGTGGAGCGTGTGCCGAATTGATCGGCCTGACTGACAGCGGCGACATCAATGCCGTCGGTGTAGGCATAATAGGTAATCCGCCCGGCTGGATCCGTCGCCTGCGTTAGATTTCCATTGCTGTCATAGGCGTATAGACTGATCTGCGACGTACCGTCGTCGAGGACACGGCCGACGGCCGTCGGCTTATCATAGGTCCCGCCGTAAAGTGTGCCTGTTGACGCGGTCTGCCCCGGATAAGTGTACCAGACGCGATTCTCCAGTGGCTCTTTTTCGCTTTCAATGGTCGTACCCTTGATGGACGAGCTCGGCATGTGAACGAAATGCCGGATCCGGGCCTTGGTGTAATCGCAGCCACCCGTGTCGGTGCAGCCGGCGGCAACATAAGCACTCTTGTCCCAGTGAAAACTATTGCGGTAGGTCAGATAGCTGTTCGACAGTGGCAGCGGCATGCCCACTGGCACAGTGGCTGTCGGATCGCTCGCTGGTATCGGCGCCGGCTCCAGCCACTCCTCGCGCTCCTTATTGCCGAGCGGATCTGTAATCTGGACGAAGCGCGGCGGACTTGAGGTTCCCGGCGCAGTATAGCTGAAACGAGTTGTACCATAAGGCGTCGTCAGCGCGTTTATGAGCGAGTTGGCATCATAGGTGAAGCTCGATGTCAGACCAATGATATCAGTGATCGAAGCCAGCCGACCCTGACTGTCATAAGCAAGGACGGCGCTGCGACCGAACGGATCGGTGATCTGACTGACGAGCAGAGGACGACCAGGAACGTTGTAAATGAACATGGTATCGCGCCCAACGGCATCTGTAATCGACGTTAGCCTTTTCTGGCTGTCGTAATGCAGCGTTGCGGCATTGCCTTGAGGATCGATGACTTTAGTCAGGAAGATTTTGCGCGGATAGGCAGCGCTTCCGTCGGACTGTTCGTAAATCTCCATGCCGCCATCGCGCAGCTGGCGACGATAGCTGACCGGCGATTGCGAGACGAGCGACAGGATTGAACCGTCGGTGTCCTGCGCCGCAAAGGTTTTGCGGATGGCATCATAGCCAATATAGTAGAAGGCACCGCCCTCACCCATGATGCGCGAGACATTTGCACCGGGGTTCGTGGGATCGTCGATAAGATAGCTTGACCAACTTAACGACCATTTCTGGCCGATATTGAAGTAGTCGAAATTCGCAGGTTGGCTGTCTTCACGCTGGTTATAGCTGATGCCGATCTTCATCGACGGGCCGACCGGCGGGACATAGCCGACGGGCACATCCGAAAGCGTTACGCTGACGCTGGATTCCTTGATGTTGACCACACAAAGAGGCGCGCGGCACTGGGTCTTATCATTATTATTTTGGTTGTTGTTTGGGTTCTGCGGCCACAACGACTGGTTCCCATTGCCGCCCTGTCCCTGGTTTTGATTTCCACCGCCGTCGTTCCCTTGGCCGTTCGCATTTTTGTCGCCTGCATCGCCCTGACGTGTGTTGTTGGTCGGTCCCTTGCCACGAATGATGGCGGCTTCGCTCGAGGAGAGCGGCTGCCAGCCCGCATCGGCAACTTCACTCGATGGCACAAGGAAATATCCGCTGGCCTCGGCATTCAACGCATCGGGCGTGACCCAGATATCGGCATTGGGAAACACCGCGTCTTGGACGTGATAACGACCATTCGCCTTGCCGACGATTGCCGCGAAATGCCCCACCTTCCAATGGACAACGGATGGGACAGGAACAGCTTCGTCCACCGACCGGTGAATCAGGCGATAGTCGAGCTTTGCCTGGCTGGCCAATCCACCGAGCTCGGCAAGCGTCGTACCGTTTGGTCCAGCATTGTAAAACTGCAGAAAATTGAGTTTGTCTGCGCCGACACCCTGGGTCAGCAAGAGAGCCCGCAAGGCAAGCGGGCCGCAGTTGAACAAATGGCGCGGATCGGTCTTGACCAGCGTCAACATCTCGCGAGCCGATTGGATGGTTTCCGTTGCCGGCCCGGAGACCTTTCGCGCGCCGAGTTGGTCAAACAGGAGCGCCAGATCGTCGCTCCGTCCCATGCTGGCGTTCAGGCTGGCAAGCTCGCCGACAGCGCGATCGGTCAGTGCCTGCGCCTCCGGAGCAGACGCATCTTTCCCTTCGATCCAAGCGTTTTGCCAAGCATCGATGGCGCGCGAGAAATAGCCGTCATGCAGATAGGAAAGCCCAATATTGGTCCAGAGCGCGGTCGACCAGCCGCTGTGGGGATGCACCTGCAAAAATGTCGTCAAACTCGATAGGTCGGAGGAATCCTGTCGATGCTGAAACGCATTGACGGCAGTCGAAAGATCTTCGTCTTCGCTTGCGATGGTGGCCTTTGTCTTCACCAAAGGCTCGGCAAAACCAGTTGCGCCCGAAGCAGTAAATGCCGCCACCGTCGGGGGCGCGGCCATCACCGTTCCAGTGGACATCAATGCGAGAAGGAATACTGCTGCTGTTCCTGATTTGAATGCAGACATCGTTGAGGTCTCTCGTCAAATTTTTTGGAAAGGCGTGGAAGGTCGTCAGTCAATCCTGCTCACGGCTGGGTCCAAAGGATGCAGCCCCACGACCCGGAGCCCCAGATCGCATCAGCGACGCCATTCGTCCAGTTGACAGCGCCCCAATTGACCTGGCCCCAGATGGGTGGTGAAGCATCCTTGGTCGCGGTCTGCTGCGATGTGCGATTGCCGTTTGGGTCGTAGCCGTAAACGATGCATTTCGAGTTGTCATAAAACCCCGTCGTCAGGCGCCCGTTCGCGTCGTAGCCAAAATCACTCGATTTCGTATCCGCGAACACGGGAACGGCGCTCGCCAAAAGCACAGTCGAAACAATTATCTGGAAGCCGAGCCTTGAAATCATCGCTCTATCCCTGTGAGAAATTTGTTTACTGTCGCACGATCTGCATCTTGTGAGATTATTTTTTGATTGGTAACTTTCGCATGAATTGCAGCGCTCTTCGGACTCATCTCAAGCCGCCTGCGATGGCATTCAGCGAAGCCCCCAGCGTTAGAAATAGAATTCTCATACAATAATCAGAATTACAATCCCGTAAAAACCGGGAATCGAAGCATAGTCTTCAATTTCAATCTGAAAAGTGAGCGCTTTTCGGAAGAATACCATCATGTTCATGAGGTAATATATTTTACTATTATCAATTTAATCTGTTCTATATTTTCTCAATTGACGGAATTGCTTTATTTGTGCAATTAAGGCGCGTCTCAATTTGCTTGCGCATTGCTTTCATCAGTTTCCAAGAGGACGCCCGATGCGATCGGAAAGCAACCTTGCACTGAATTTTCTCATTTGTGCACTTCTCGCGACGACGGCGTCGCCGGCGATGGCCGCGTGCACAGTGCCGAACGTCTTGTCCAACGGTCAAACAGCGGATGCGACGCAGGTCATGCAGAATTTTGCGGCCGTAGCGGGCTGCGCCGATGCGACCACACCGTCCGGTGGTCAGAACACGATTCAATTCGAAACATCGAGCGGCAAGTTGGGTGGCGTTGCTCTGCCCGACGGCCAAGTGGTCATTGGAACGACCGGAGGCGCTCCGCAGGCAAAAGCGCTGACCGCCGGTCCCGGCATTGCCATCATGAACGCTCCCGGCGGCATCACCATCTCGGCAACGAGCAGCGGCTCGGCCAATGCGGTCGACTGGTTGAACGAAGCCGCAGTCATCAGGCCCTTGTCGAGCAACTTTTCCATCGTGACATCGACGACTGCGCCCGCCGGCGCTTCGCTGGTGCCGACGGTCCGTGGCATGGCGTTGACAACCACAGCCGTCGCCGACGGCACCAGCATCATGGCCGAAACCGCGACACCGTCAGGCCATTGGCAGGCAACGATGTTGGCGGTCTATTCCGGACCGCTTGCCAATGCCAGCTTTCCGGCCATCGCCGTACGTGACTCGATCAGCCATCGCGCCGTCGAGTTCGGTATCGGAGGGTCCGGAACGACCTCGTATCAAGCTGCCTACACCAGGACAGTCGGAGGGCTCGGTCTTGACACCGTACTCGGTCAGACAACGGCGGCCGACGCCGGCCTGCCTCCCCCATCTCAGCCCATCTGGTCGCGCGTGACCTATGATGGCACCAATTTGTCATGGGCCTTTTCTCGCGACGGTGAGGTCTTCTCTACTGTATTTACAGTCCTTGCGGTCGACAATCTGTCCAATGTGGACCGGGTGGGGCCCGTTGCGCTGTTCCAGCAGCCCACACATGCAAGCTGGCCATCTGCCTATCACGTTCTCTCCTGGCGCCTTGCCAGCATGTGACACTGTGCCCCTCCAGCATTGAGGTTTCTCATGCCCAGAGTCTCGCTTCTCGCGCCGATCCTTGCCACAGCCTTCTTGACGACCGGTGCCGGCACCGCCTTTGCACAATGCGCGCTGCCGAACCAGCTTCAAAGCGGGGATTTGGCCGACGCGACGAAAGTAGGTGCCAACTTCACCGCCCTTGCGAATTGCGCGGATGCCCAAGTGCCGAGTGCCGGCGCGAATTCGGTGATCTATAATGCCGGAGGCGGGTCGCTCGCGGGCACAACGCCGCTGACCGATGGTCAACTTCTTATTGGATCCACCGGCAATCCGCCGCAACCTGGAACGCTCTCGGCTGGCTCCGGCATCGCAATTGCCGGCGCCCCTGCATCTGTCACGGTTTCAGCGACCGGTAGCGGCACAGGGGCGGCCGTCGACTGGCTCAACAAGCCGGCGGTGGTTAAGCCAACCGCTACATCATTCACCCTGCAGACGAGCACGACACCCCCGTCCGGCGCAACGCTGACCGCGACGACGCGGGGTATGCTATTGTCTGCGAATTCCACTGCAGACGCTCGCGCCATGATGGCGGAAGTTTCCCTGCCCTCCGGGCACTGGCAAGCAACGATGCTTGCGGTCTACACGGGACCGATATCCTCCTATGTCTTGCCTTCGCTCGCGGTGCGAGACGCCGCCAACAAACGGGCCATCCTCTTTGGGGTTGGCGGCAATGGCGGTGGGAAGCGCTTCGACTATGACAGGTCGTCCGGCGGGATCGGACTGGATACCTATAACAGCGACGTCCCGATCCAGGATATCGGCTTCTCGGCGCCGAGCGAACCAGCTTGGGGGCGCCTGACTTATGATGGCACCAATCTGATCTGGTCCTTTTCGCGCGATGGCGAGAGCTTTACGCCCGTCTATACAGTCTCCGCGACGGATTATCTGACCAATCTGAGCACCATCGGCCCTGCTGTAATGTTCTATCAACCCTCTCACTCGACCTGGAATGCGGGATATCACGTACTTTCCTGGAATCTCGTTTCAAACTAGTTGTCGCGATCTTCGGAGCCCGCCATGCCTAAAAGCCAATATTTGATCTCAGTTGGTTTTCTGCTTGCGCTGCATGCTGGCGCAGCACAAGCCGCGTGCACTGTTCCTAATCAGATCGTCAATGGTGGCGTGGTGGACAACGCCCCAGTCATGGGTGATTTCAACGCTGTCGCAACCTGTCTAGGCAGCACAGTTCCGGCAGGCGCACAAAACAGTGTCCAGCTCGACAATGGTAGTGGCGGATTCGCCGCCGTTGGGCCGTTGACCGATGGCCAACTGCTGATCGGGGCCACAGGCTCGCCTCCGAGCGCAGCGACTTTGTCGTCCGGGACGGGCATTGCCATTACAAACTCCCCAGGTGGCATTTCGATTGCGACGACTGGCGTCCTCGGTGGCGGTGGTGCTGACTGGCTGAACGGCACAGCCGTGGTCAAACCGGTCGCCGCAAACTTCACTCTGCAGACGTCAACCACTCCGCCGACGAGCGCAGCGATTGCCGGCACCAGCCGTGGCATGGTTCTGTCCACATCAGCCGCTGTAAACGGCGCGGCCATGATGGCGGAGATGAACGCACCGTCCGGCCATTGGCAAGCCACGATGCTGGGGGTCTACACCGGCGGCCTTTCCGATTACTCCATGCCGTCCATTGCCGTACGCGATGCCGTCAACAATAAAGCTGTCGAATTCGGCGTCACAGCATATAGCACCACGGACTATCGTTTCGATTATTACATCACATCGGGGGGCGTCGGCTTGAACAGCCGCGTCAACGACATCATGAGCCAGGATGTCGGATTTCCGCAGCCGGCTCAACCTATCTGGCAGCGTTTGACCTACGATGGTACCAATCTTATCTGGTCATTTTCCCGAGACGGCGAGTTCTTCATTCCAGCCTATTCGGTTTCCGCGACAGCGGTCCTCGGCAATTTAAGCACAATCGGTCCAGCGGTCATATTCCCCCCCAACATCAGACAAACATGGGCGGCGTCGTTTCAGGTGCTGTCATGGAATGTCGTGAGCCTTTGATACAAAGGGACCAAACCATGCGTCGCAGCTTCAGCATCATATCGTTCTTCGGCGCCTTACTGTTTACGAGCGCCACTTTTGCTCAATGTGACATTCCCAACCAACTCACCAACGGTCAAATGGCTGACGCCACCCAGCTGATGGCGAACTTTGAATCTTTGCGAAATTGCATCCCGACTCCGGGCGGTGCCAATAATTCGGTTCAGCTCAACGATGGAAACGGCGGCCTTAACGGCATTGGCCCTTTGTCGGATGGGCAACTAATCATCGGCAACTCAAGCGGGGCACCCCAGGCATCGACCCTTACCGCTGGCACTGGAATTAGCATCGTAAACAGTCCTGGCAATGTGACCATCAGTTCAGGCGGTGGCAGTAGCTTTCAACGCGAGTTTGGGCCGTTTGCCCCACCCAATGCAGCAACATTTACAATGATTGACAGTCCAGCTTCAATCGTGCCAACCGTTACCAACGTGGCGAACGTAGGGCTGGTATATTCTGTCCCCATAACCAGCAATACTACTGCATTTCCAGGCGCCTATCGGATAGTTCCGACTAGCGCTACTTGGACGCTAACGCTCCGCGCAAAATACCCCACGCTGATGGGCAGCTTTCCCGAATTCGGAGTATGGATAAAAGACAGCGCCGGCAAGATGCTTGGTGCCGTTATGGAATCAAGAAGTAGCAGCGCCTCGCTCGTCGTCAAACGGTGCGATTCCAATATTAGTCTGAACACAAATCCATATGTCCAAGGTATCAGCGACGCACCCAATTGGTTTCGAATCCAGTTCGATGGAACAAATATAATTTTCTCAACCTCGTGGGATGGTCAAAACTGGCTCATTTTCTGGTCAGAAGCAAAGACGACATTTCTGAATGGAAACTTATCCTATGTGGGCATTGGTGGAATAACAGGAATATCTTCGACGAGCTTATGGCGCCCAGGTTCTACCTTAGGAGGTCTTGTAACCTATTGGGATATTGATGACGATCCTGCATCCAATCGAGTGATTCCGTGAAATTGAATTGGGACGAGGCGTAAGTCCATTTCAAATCACGGTTTCGTTCTGTATTGCGCCATCCGCCCCGTATTCGCGGATACACGGTGAACCGGCCGGCGACTGCGATGATGGGCTTTAATCGCTGCTATGCGTCGCAGGCCGCGACGATGTAAAACCCCAATTCGGATGGACAGAGATGATCAATCAGATCAAGCCTGCGCAATCGTGGATCAAAATTCTGGTGATTGGACTGCTGGCAATCCCGGATAGCACTTTTGCCGCGGTGACCTCTTACACCTATGACCAGTTGGGGCGTCTGACCACTGCGTTATACAACGGCAACGTCTGTGTCGCCTACAGCTATGATGCAAATGGAAACCGCCTCTCGCAGACGAGCACAAGCGGCGCGCCTGCGACTTCTCCGACTTGGGGCTCTGGCACCTTGGGCTGTTTCACGTGGACGGCGCGCTGACGGAGCAACCCTCCCATTTACTTACCTCGCATCTACCCGGGGGGTTGAACATCAAAGAGTGTTAAGTTTCGCAACGCTTTGACCCAGATTTGCATTTGAGGCTGATCCATCCAGCGGATGAGAACCCTTTGACAAACTTGCGATACCGACATCCAGGCAGGGCTGCGATGAAATGCAAAAGTTGGTAAAATCTCGGCACAAACGAACAGCCGCCTGCTCAAAGAGTGCATCACGTTGGCGAACAGTTATACCACTTAGAGTCGATGGCATTCTCACAACATTTAGAGTGGTTGTCTAAAGCTTATCTTAGTTTCTCTGTTGCTAAGAACATGAGTGTGGCTTGGGAATTCTCGTGAGGATGTCCTGAAGAACAACGTCGCGGCAAATTGGCTGGCGGTGGGATATTTTATACAGGGCATTCGCTCGCTTATGTGGCAGCTCGAGAATGATGCATACTCTAACCGCACCCAGATCGGCTGATCCGCTCAAGCTTTTCTCTCGGTCGAGAACGGAGTCTCGCCGGCCTGTCGAATTTGTCGTTCTCGCGATCTGGCTTGTTGCGATCAGCATCCAGGTTAACCAGCACGTGATGTTTCGGGATGAAGTCCGAGCTCTGTCACTGGCTCTTTCCGGCGAGAACGTATGGGCGATGCTGGTGACGATCCATGGCGAAGGCCATCCGGCGATCTGGTATCTGCTGCTACGTCTAGCTTATGCGGTGTTCGGAAGCGTGCAGGTGTTGCCCGGTCTTGCTTTCCTAATCGCGACCGCTGCGGTGGGCCTACTCCTCTTCCGCTCGCCGTTTCCCCTTACCCTGGTCGTCCTGTTCATGGGAAGCAACGGCTTCCTTTATGAATATTCAGTCATGGCCAGGAATTACGGCATATCGGCGCTCGTGATGTTCATTGTCGCCGCAAGCTATCCGGCCTGGCGGCAGCGCGGGTATCTGATAGGTTGTCTCCTCTTCCTTCTCGCCAACACCAACGTCATCGCGGCGATCATGACGGGGGGATTCCTGCTTTTCTGGTTCCTCGATCTGCTTGAGGAAGGCGGAATGCGCTGGACCCCGGCACTCACGAACTTCTTTGTCAACGCGCTCATTGCGGCGGCAGGATTGGCCGCCTGCGGCGTCACGATTCTTCCAACTTTCAACGATGCCGCAGTCATCGACCTCTCCATGCAATCGCCGGCAATGCTTGCTTTGAGCGCGATGTTTAATCCAGCAAGCACGACGCCAGGCACCTTGCTCCCAACGGTCCCGAGCCTGCTCGGATCATTCGTGCTATTTGGCGCAACCCTTGGCCTTTTGGCCAGACCGGCGGCCTTCGTTGCGGCCCTTGTCTCGCTTCTCGTTTTCTCGCTTTTTTCCAGTCTGGCATCAGCGGGTAGCGAACGGCATGCTCTGGTTTGGTTTTGCTTCTGCCTTGCCCTCTACTGGATAAGCTGGGATCGAATAACGGACTGTTTTTCAGGCAGACGAAAGCTGCGTTGGAACGCTGTTTTCCGGTTCGGCTGTGGAATGTTCATGATTATGGCGTGCCTGCTGCTAGTCCTCGGCCTCAAGACGGCAGGATTGGCGATTATTGAGGGCCGAGTCGAGAGCCGGAGTGCCGATCTTAGTCGTTTGATTCGATCTCGGCCGGAGCTGGCGAAGGCAATCATTGTTGCTGAACCGGAATATTTGGCTGAGGCGCTGCCATTCTACCTCTCCAATCCGATCTACCTGATCCGGGAACACAAATTCGGGAACTATGTCCACTTTACGAAACAGGGTCAGCTCGACACGGATCTCGGAGAAACCTTGAACGTCAGCGAGGATCTGCAAGACAGAACCGGATCTCCGGTGGTGATTTTAATGCAGCACAAATTGAAGAACATGATCCCCGGTCAGATCTACGGCGAGGGTTACAACTGGACCTTTCATGCCTCGCAACAGCAGATCAATGACTTTCTGTCCAAGACCACGCTACTCGCGGAATTCGGACCTGCAAATTATTTTGAAACCTATGATGTGTATCTGTTGGGCGATGATCGGAAATAGATTGTCCGAAGACAAGGGAGGCATTCGGCGTGAACACGAGCTTGGGTAAAAGCATGTTGCCTGCGTCGGGGCGGGCAGGCTTTCGCGACTATATCGCCATCGCCCGGCTCGACCATAGTACGAAGCACATCTTCATCGTTCCTGGCATTATCCTCGCGTTTCTTCTCCGCGGAGTCAGAAACGACGATCTGCCTTCATCCATCTTACTCGGGTTCTTGACCGCCATTTGTATCGCATCGGCGAACTATTGCATTAACGAGTGGTTCGACCGTGAGTTCGACCGGCATCATCCAACGAAATCGAAACGCTCTGCTGTACAAAGCGCCATGAACGGCAGGCTGGTTCAGCTCGAATGGGCCGTACTGCTCTTTGTCGGACTCGGCTGCGCGATCCTGTCGAGCAAGCTTCTGTTCTTCGTCGCCTGTCTGTTTGCGATGCAGGGCATCATCTATAATCTCGACCCGATCAGGAGCAAGGATAAGGCTTATCTCGACGTTATCTCGGAATCGATCAACAATCCGATTCGCTTGATGATCGGCTGGTCGATGATCGACCCCACCACCTTACCGCCGGGATCTATTATTCTGGCCTACTGGTTCGGCGGCGCCTTCCTGATGGCAGCAAAACGTCTTTCGGAATATGATGAAATCGTCGTGTCGCACGGCAAGGAGTTACTGTCGCGATACCGCATGAGTTTCGCCCAATATACGCAGGTATCGTTGACTGCGTCCTGCATCGCCTATTCCCTGTTCTCCATTGCCTTCCTGTCGGTATTTCTGGTCAAATATCGGATCGAGTACATTCTCGTGCTGCCCTTTGTTGTTGCGATGTTCACGACTTATTTCGTGATGGCGACGAAGCCGGGGTCTACGGCGCAGAAGCCGGAAAAACTGTTCCGCGAACCAGCTCTCCTCGCCATCGTCATGGCATTGGTGGCAACATTCATCTTCACGACGTGTGTGGATATCCCGTTGCTGGTGACCCTGACCGAGCAGCACTACATTACCATCCGATGATCGCGGAGCATTTTGACTGGGACAGGATCCACTTCGTCGTCTTCGATGTTGACGGGACGCTCTACAATCAACGCGAGCTGCGTCTTCGCATGGCAGGCGAGATGATTGCCGATGCATTAGCGACGCGCGAGTTGACCAATCTGCGGGTGCTGCGGGAGTACCGATCGGTACGTGAATTAATCGGAGAGCAGGAGATTGACGGTTTTCAGGAGGGTTTAATGGTGCAAACCGTCGCGCGAACCGGTGTTTCAGCAGAACAAATAGAGGCAATCGTTGCTGAATGGATCCAACGTCGTCCACTCGCCTATATCGAGTCTTGTCGGTACAACGGACTGGTCGAATTGTTTGCGGGACTGCGGAGAAGAAACAAGGCAATCGGAATCTATTCCGACTACCCTGCCGAAGAGAAACTGCAAAGAATGAAATTGTCCGCCGATTATATATTATCCGCAGACGACGTCGGTGTTGGTGTCTTGAAGCCGAACCCGCGTGGCCTGCGGGTCCTGATGCAGCGCGCCGGCGTAAGTCCAGAACAAACGGTTCTGATCGGCGACAGGCCCGATCGGGACGGTCTCGCCGCCCGCCGCGCTGGCGTCCTTCCGTTCATTCGCTCCAAAAAGCCGCGCGACGGTTGGCGCACTTTTTCGAACTACTCTGATCGGCTGTTTGCACCATTGCTGAGGGAGAAAGTGTTCGAATGATATTGTCGAAGGCGATCCGCTATGTGTTTACGGGAGGCTTGGCTTCCGTTGTCGATCTCGGGGTGTTTCGCGGTCTCTTGTCTATAAGCGTACCGCTGGGCTTTTCAGCGACCTCGAGCTGGTTGATCGCCGCCACCGTCAATTACGGCCTCACCAGCCGGTATGTCTTCAAGCAGGCTGTCAGCCGCAAGCGCGCATCATTGTTTTTGGTGGGTGCGCTGTTGGGTCTGTCGATCAATGTCTGTATGACGCTGTTGCTTGTGGGAAACTTCGAGATCGCACCCTTTTGGGCAAAATTCTTAGGCATAGGCACCGCCTTTATTTTCAATTTCCTGATTAACCTCCTTTGGGTTTTTAAGTAGAACCTAGAAATTGCTGTACCGTAAAGTCCGCGTTTGCGAATTTTTGATAGATGATTTTCCGATACGGAACGCGTCTTAACTCGTACCGTTTTAATGGAGGTGACGTCGACTATCGGTCGAAAGCGAACGTGCGTCTTCGTCATCATCAATACCATTTTAGCGTCTTTACGAAGTGGGCAACGGGCGTGCAGTCCAGCTGTGGCGCATGGTAGTCATTGGGCTTGTTGATAAGATATTCCCGGTTCGCGACCTCCGCGACGAAAGCAGATGCTCGGTAGGACCAATTTAGATACCAGGGCGAATCGACGAGTTTCATGATTGCGTGATGTTCGCCAATTTGGCCTGACATTTCCGTCAGGCCCCGACTGTTGAACATATGCCGCCAGGAGAGGTCTTCGATCCTCTCAACTCGAAGATAAAATGACGCGTTTTTGGGTTCTACCGTCTCAATGCAATAGGGCCGGTCGCCCGCTGCGGATTCCGCGCGCGATGCTACCAGGAAGCCGTCAATGCCGATCCACCAAATGGCGACAACGATGGCAACGGTGAGGAAAAGAACCCGCCGGCAGTACTTCATTGCAATCTTCAGCATTATACTCGATCCATTCGCCGATCAGCGCATGAACCTAATGGCACTCCACTGAGATCGCAATGGCGCGAACTGGCGCGCTGTAGTCGTTTATATTAGCGCCCGGAGCGCGACCGTAGACGTCTGTTGGTCACTGCGAAGAAAACGACATGAATGCTGATAACGTTTGATGCCTACCTGCCAAAGTGGAAAGCGCGCGAGCGCCGCCGCCTAGCAATTCGGCACTGTTCGCGGTAGGGGCGCTCAGTATTGAGCGTCCCTACCGCGAACGACTGATATTCGTCGCGATCGTACCCTTCGTCCAATTGTCAGGGAGTTGCGGTCTCCCCGTTCGTCTGGTTACATCCGTCGTTACGACTGGTTGTTTCAAACGAACTTGCGGTGTTGGATGACGAATCCAAGAAAACTGATTGTGCGAGCTCTAGCCGGGGAGAAAACGGAGCGGCCGCCGATCTGGTTGATGCGGCAGGCCGGACGATATCTGCCGGAATATCATACGACTCGACAGGCCGCCGGCGGTATGTTGGGGTTGTGCACGTCTCCGGATCACGCGGTTGAAGTGACCCTGCAGCCGATCCACTGGTTCCACCTTGACGGCGCAATCATCTTCGCTGACCTGCCGCAGATCGCCGCAGCGTTGGGGCAGACGCTCGAATACCGATCCGATGAGGGGCCAGCTCTGTCGCCTGCGATCCGATCGACGTCCGATATCAAACAGTGCCTGGAGCTCGGGCGTCTACATGAAGAACTCGCTCCCGTATACGAGACCGCTCGATTGCTGTCTGAGGCCTTGCCGTCCGATGTCGGGCTGATCGGCTATGCTGGTGCGCCGTGGACGATCGCGACCTACATGGTCGAGGGCTCGGCTTCCGCATCATCCAACCATGCAGCGGTCAAGCATTGGGCGTTCAACGATCCGGATGGGTTTCAGACGCTTATAGACATGCTGACGACGGCCGTGATCGAGTATCTGGAGCACCAGATTGACGCAGGTGTTGAGGCCGTCCAACTTTTCGACAGCTGGGCCGGTATTCTGCCCGAGCCGCATTTCAAGCGGTGGTGTGTGGAGCCCGTCGCCAAGATTGTCGCCGCGCTCCATCTCTCGCGTCCGGCAACACCTGTCATCGCATTCCCAAGGGGAGCCGGCTTGCTCTATGACGGATACGCCGAGGCGACCAGGGCCGATTGTATCGGGCTCGACACCACTGTGCCGCTAAGCTGGGCCGCGGAAAAGCTACAACGTGGCCTTGGTCGTTGCATCCAGGGCAATCTCGATCCCCAAATGCTCTTGATTGGCGGACGGCCGATGGAAATCGAAGTCGACCGCATCCTCAGTGCGACGAGCAAAGGGCCCTTTGTGTTCAATCTGGGGCACGGCATTATGAAAACGACGCCTCCAGCTCATGTCGGTGATCTCGTGCGACAGGTCCGGGAGTGGCGCCCGTAGCCGTCCAACGAAAGGATAGGGTTCGCCGATTTCTTCCCTTCCTCGTCGCGGTCGCACACAAAATCAGCACCGTCGGAAAATCTTCTCCAACTGCGGATACCGTTTTGAATCACGGATAGCCCGGCACTCTATCGGCACCATGTTCATTTGTGTCGAGATTTCACCCAGTTTTGCATTTCATCGCGACCCTGCCCGGATGGCGATATCGCAAATTCGTCAATGCGTTCTCAGCCACTGAATGGATCAGCCTCAAATGCAAATCCGGGTCAAAGCGTTGTGAAATTGAACACCTGCGGATTCGGTTCGCTTTTTACCTTCCTCAATCGCAGACTGCATAGCAAGCCAGTGCGAGATGTGTTGAGCGGCGCCTCCGAATTAAATTGTAAAACACGTCACACGTCTCACTTCGGCTGCCCGCTCTGACTCCGTCCGAGAATTGGGGTTGAGTGATCGGGCCGCAGATGATTCCAATCGGGGGTCTGAGACATGAATGGAAGCGCCATGTGGAATCCGACCACCGGCATTATAGTCGCAATCAGCTCCGATACGAAACCGGCCTAACGGATGCGGAATGGGAGGTGTTTTCAGTGCTCCTGCCTCACACTGCGCGACGAGGACGCAAGCCTATCTGGCCATGCGCGAAATCGTCAACGCGATATTCTACGTTCTGCGCGGCGGCATCCCCTTGCGGCTTATTCCAAAAGACCTACCGTCGAAAAGCACAGTGTTCGGCTATTTCTGCCGATGGCGCGATAGCGGGCAGTTTACAAGGATTAATCGCTGCCTCGTATCGCTGGACCGTGAGCGGGCTGGTCGAGAAGCCAAGTCGAGTGCTGCTGTCCTGGATAGCCAGAGCGTCAAGACCATCGAGAGCGGGGGTCCGCGTGGCTATGACGCGTGCAAGAAGATCAAAGGTCGCAAGTGACAGGCGATGGTAGACATGGATGGTCGAGCACTTATGCTTGATCCCCAGCCTACCGATATTCAAGATCGAGACGGTGCGATGGGATTGGGAAAAACGTGGGGGTAAGGGGGCTCTGAAATAGAGGCAGCGTGGCGATGCACTTGCAGGATCATCGGAAAGGAAGGCCTATCGGGCTGGTTAGCAGGACATACCAGTGTCCCGGTATCGAGGCAGAACGGCAACACCCAAAGCCGAAGGTTTTGTGCGCTCGGGAAGATGAAAGGCTCGAGTGGGCGACGGAACGCCTCTGTCTTTGGATAGACGAGCACCACGTCGCCCTCCCCTCCCAGGTAAGTGTGACCATAAGCGTGGAGCTGGTAGAAATCGCCTTGCGAAAGATTGTACCTCTCTTTCCGCATTGTTTCGATAACGTCGAGCAGCTTCCATTTGGTGTCAAGCACCACAATGTTTCGGCCGTCCTTCCGCACGACAAGATCCGGCTCCAGCCGGAACCATTGCTCCGCCTCGTACTCGACGAGATAATGGGTCGCCGGGTGAACCTTCAGCCGCAAGGCGGGATCGATCGTATGTTCGAGGTGTTTGGCGACATAGGCCTCAAAAAGCGTTTCCATGGGAAAGAGCAGTGATGACGCTGACCTGTTGCCGACGCCCGTCAAAGGAGAGAAGCCGGTCAGGATCAGCTCGGCCCAGGCAAGTGCCTCGCCATAGTGGATCATGCTCCGGTCCGGCTGCAGCTTCCTGAGATCCCCGGTGACGTCGCCAGTTGGAGGGACATCGGAAAAGACGAAGCGCAGTTCCCGCGCCCGTCGCTGATTTTCAAGCGAAACCGACTGAGCGATCACTTCATTCAACGCTGCGTGGATTAGCCGGTTCTCAGGGCGATCGGTTGAGAAGTCGTCATGTTCCGTGAAAAAGGCGTCTGCGCGAACAAGGTTGTGTCGGAGGTGATCAGACATCATGAGCTTGCCCCGCAGAAATAGAAGATTGCTTTGGCGTGTTACATAGGCTCCCCGGAGTCCGCGTTTGATGACGGCGGAAACCGCATCGAGGAATTCAGCCACGAAAACCTCGAGCAGCGACATTCTGGTCGCGGTGAGCTCGGCGCGGGCGGTCCTGATATGCCGAAACGGACCGAGGCAGGAGAGCATACGGATAAGCAGGCGCCGTGCCCAACTTTCGTCGGCACCACCAGCGCGGCCGACCTTCGGCAAGACCTCGATCTGCACGCCGCCCGGCGCGCGGATCACGCCAACATAGTTTGTGACCTGCACGAGTAGTCGGCCGCCGCGCTGCGCCAGCCGTGCCCACCTTGCTTCCTTACCCTCCGTCTGGGCCAGGCATTGTTCTTGAAGCCATTGGAAAACATGGTTTGGAACAACCGCGGCTGCGTTCTGCCCTGACTGCGCCGCGTCCTCTCCGACGAGCATGTCGAATTCGTGAATCGTGAGCGTGCGACCGGGGTTCGGATAGACCATCAGCGGAAGATCTTGTATATGCCGACATAAGCCGATGGCATAGAGAACGCACCGGGCTGGAGAGCGAACCTAGGCTTGGCGGCGAAGGAATCTATCGATGAATTCGCGCCGAAGAGCCTCCGGTATTCCTCTTGCGCATCACCGACCTCAGCCACGAACTGCGCCGGCGGCTCTTTCTGGTTATCGCCGAGCACGAGCCTGATCTTCTGCCAGTCTTCGAAGAAATATTCCTCGAGCAGCGGTACGATATTCGCCCGGAAAATTGCTGAAAGTGCCTCAAACCGCTCAAGCCCATCTGGGCGATCTTTCAAACGCTCGAAGTAGGCGTGGCCGATCGTGTGGTCACGATCATAGAGAGCTTCGATTCGCTCGTTGATGGCTGAAAGCATCTGCGGAATATCAATCGTCGCTTCCTCCGTTTGCACTCGCAGACCCTGTAGTGGGGCACCCGCTTCGTCGCGGCTGTCCGGATAGACCGGCTTGAAATCGAACCGGCGCCGCAGCGCGGTGTCGAGGAGGGCGAGCGATCTGTCAGCCGTATTCATCGTACCGATGATGTCGACGTTTGCCGGCACGGAAAATTTGTCACCTGAGTAGGGAAGCGTCACGGTTATCTCCTGCTTCATGCCCCGGCGCTTGTCGACCTCGATAAGAGTGATCAGTTCTCCGAAGATCTTGCTGATGTTGCCACGATTGATCTCGTCGATGACGATCGCGAAACGGTGATCCGGTGCGGCTTTGGCTGCCTCGCAAAGCACGCGGAAGACGCCGGGGCGGATCCTGTAGGCGACGCCACTCCCCTCGCCTTCCCCGTCGAGGAGCGGTCGCAGGCCCTCGACGAATTCCTCATACCCATAGGACTGATGAAAGGTGACGAACTCATATCGCTTGATAACACTGCCTGCAGGAGGACCGCGGCGGAGCTCGTCGACGAGCTTGACGATCTCGCCGCAGGCCTCGTTCCATTCGCCCGCAAGAGTCCAAAGCGCGTTTTCGCTTTTCTCGAAAATGATCGGCGCGTGCGCCTGGCCCTGTGCCGCGGCAATCGCATGCGATGCAAGCACACGGTAGATCGTCGACGGCACATGGTTGTTGTTGTTCGCGGCCTCCACTGTTCGAATGATTTGGTGGTCCCGGATCTCGGTCACCCTCGAAGGTTTCCGCAGGTCGTAGAGTGCGGCGGCAATCGCTTCCCACCACCGGAGCTCGGTGAATTTCTCCGCAATGAAGCTTCTGCGCCATTCGTCGGCGTCATGTGTCACCGACGTCTCCTGATAGTCGGCCTCGATCAGGCGGCGAACTGCGAAGGTCTTTCCGGTCCCTGGCGGACCGTAGTAGATGACGTTCCGTGGAGATGGCGAGGTTGCCTTCGCGGAGGACCAGATGTCATCGCGCTCACTCTCGACGTCGCCCTCTGCCTTTTCAAACGACGCTTCATCGGGCCAATAGCCGGGGCGGTCCTGGCTTGGAGCCGCCCAATCGAGGAGCACGGCGCTGCTCGACGAAAGGGCAGCCTCAAGCTGCGTTACAAGATCCGCCGTCACTGGCTGCCGCGTGAACTTCGACAGGTCTCCTAAGTCGTGCCTGAGGCTTAATGTCCGAGACGCGCGCCCGTGAACAGTCCCGAGAACGCCAATAGCGCGCTCGCTGCCTGGCTCCTTGCGGCCGAACCGGACCTCTATGTCCGTGTCGATATGCCACCAATCAAGGTCGCGCTCATGCACCAGGCGCGCTAGGCGGCAAAAGAGTTCGGTCTCCTGTGGCGTCCATGACGCGCGGGCACTTTTGAAGGCGGCCTTTCCGTCGAACCGGCGAAGGATTTCCTCATCGTCGAGGGATCCAAGGCCTAGCGCTTTTGCCAATTCATCGTAACCCGTAGAAAACTTGTTGATCTCTGCGACGCTCCAGGCGACAAGGTCCGAGATAGGTCTGTCCACCCCATCCGCCGCCGACATCATCGCCACTATCGGGGAAGCGTTGTCATAGGGGCCGCGCATCTCCGCATATTTTTTACGGATTGGATCATTATCGCTGAGATGGACCGTGTCGATCTTGACCACGAAGCAACCTTCGGCATCGATTCCAACCGTGTAGGCCAATCGTTCAGGCGCATTTTTCGTCGGGTATATCCGGGCCCAATTGTACCGTTCGAAATTGTTGCCCTGATTGGTCGGCCGCCGCCGGCAGGTGACGGTTCCCGATGGGAAAAGGGCGGCAAGGACACCGTCAGCCCACTGCTTTGTGAGGTCGTATGCGGCTTTCAACTCTTGATAAACGCGCTGGTGATCGGGGTTGTCTCGGTCATATTTCCGACCCTGCCATTCCCGGAGCAAGGCAAAGTGTTGTGAAGAAAATGTCTGCAATTTGTAGAATCCTGGGCAGGCGCGAATCGAATTGATTATCGACCATCTTATAACAGTAGTTGCAGGTTCGTGACGCCGCTCGTCGCTTCCCTTGCCCTTTTCTCAACGAAGGACGTCACACTCGCAAAATCGGTGCCTAGGGGCGCTGACTGGCGCCATCCCTTCGGCCGTCGCTCGAGCATCGAAGAATCAGGCAGGCATCCGGTCGTCCACGTTAGCTACGATGATGCTCAAGCCTATTGTCGGTGGGCCGGGCGAGCCCTGCCGAGCGAGGCGGAGTGGGAATATGCAGCCCGAGCCGGGCACAAGGGCCTCAGATTTCCCTGGGGCAATGATCTCGAGCCGGGCGGCGTTCACATGGCGAATGTCTGGCAGGGGGACTTTCCAAGACGCAATACGGGCGCCGACGGCTGGCTGGCGACAGCGCCGGTGGCAAGCTATCCGCCGAACGATTTCGGCCTGTACGACATGATCGGCAATGTGTGGGAATGGTGTGCGGACTGGTATGACAGGGACTATTACACGCGATCGCCGCCGCACGACCCTTCCGGTCCGGCAGCGGGCGACCGCCGGACTACGCGCGGCGGTTCGTATCTGTGCCACAGAAGCTACTGCGAGCGCTATCGCGTTGCCGCCCGCATGTCCAACACGCCCGATTCAACGACCTGCAATCTGGGTTTTCGAACAATCTCACGACTAGGTCACGGATAGTCGCGCTCTTGAAAGGATACGAACCGGTGACCCGGTTGTTACAAAAGCTATCCGTCTGAAATTCCTCAGTAACGGACATTGGCTTTGCCCGCATGTAATGGCCTATTTGTGGCCGGAAGCCGTCGGTATGGCTCCGAAAAGCATGGCTGATAAAGCAGACATCCACAGCGTGTCCGCAACATGAGGTACCGTTTCGAATTTCCTCCAGCGGGCCACGCCCGATGATGTGCACTACGTGTACGCTTTAGCACTATAACGCCGCTTTTTCGTACCGCTGTTTGCAGACGATGTCTATTCACCGGGTCCGGACGCGAGCGATGACCATCGGAAGGTACATGTGGTACCAGGTCAGGTGACAACGTTCTCCCGCCCCTGCTTTTGGGTGATGAGGTCTATTGCCAAAAGCATATGCTGGAGGCGCTCTACCTGCCGGCCCGCAAGCGTATCATGGCCATGCAGGGTGGCGGCCAGTTCTTCGGCGAAGGCAAGTTCGCCTTGGTCAATCCGATGCAGGAATTGGGTGAGCAGCGAGGGGAAATCCGGCAATTCATCGCCCAGACCCTGAAGCAACAGGTCCAAGGCATCGGTCCGGCTTGCAGCAGCGGCCTCGCGGGCATCGCGTTCCAAACGCGGGCGACCCGCATTACCATAGTCGTAAAGACGCATGGCGGCCTGCTCGAACACCGCGTCGAGCAAGCTAGAGAGCCGACGGGAGTGGACGTCGTCAAGCAGGCTTTGACCTTCAGCCTGGAGGTCTTGGTCGGCCGCATAGGGAGCTGGGAAAGCCACGCTTACGCCTTCGACCGTGAGACGCGAGGCGACGATGCCACCGATCAGCGGTGCGAGCACGAGACTACGACCATCGCCGACGGCCGCCTTCAGCGCTTCCCAATGCACACGAATAAGCGGGTGCCAATCGCTGATATTTTCCACCTCGATCACCATCAAGACAGTCGCGAACGGCCAGGCGACCGACGGTGCATCGTCACAGCGCACATATACGTGCCCTATAAGGCCGCGCTCGCCCAGTTGTCTGGTCGTCTCCAGCTTCAGCGCCGCGAGGCTGCGAGCCACACTCTGCTCCGCTTGACACGCGACCAAACGCAAGGCGTTACCGGGCCTCGCTGCCTTGGCGAGGCGCCTCCATCGCATTGCCGGATTTTCTGCTCGTCTCGCCGCTTCACCCGCAAGCACTTTCATGTTTTTGATGAGGTCTCGCAGCAGCTCGAACAACGGCGCAACGTCAGCATCAAGAAGATGCCAGGGTTCCTGTTCAGCGCGGCTTACACGTTCGAGAAGGCCACCGGTCCAGAGGGCGAACGCGCCATGCCCGTCAGGCAACCGGATAAACTTGCGCAGCAAATCGCTGCTGGCATCGTGAATTACGCTCTGTAGATCCGAGACATAGGCGCCGCTGTCCGATGCCGGCGTTCCGGGTATCGCTACGCCGTTTGCCGGCGAAGTCAGGAGTCGAGAAATCTCGAAAGCTTCGCCAAGGCGCTCCAACGCTGCCTCTGCCTCCTTACCGCGCAACGCGGCATCGATCAGGTGCTCCAAGGCTGGGACCGCAAGCTTGAGTCCTTCATGCCCACGTCGAAGGAAGTCGGTGTAGCTCGAAGTGCCCAGAGCTGCCGAGGTCGCTGACAGCCAGCGCCTGTTCCAGCGCGGCAGCGCCTCCGCCGGCAAGGCAGAACGCAGCATACGTTTCACCGCCGTGGGAAAATTGGGCAGCCCAGCCGGCTCGCCATCCGCGGAAATGGCCATCACCGCGGCGATGTCCGCATCCGGCACCAAAGCAAAGAGCCTCTCAGCGACGGCAACCACCTCGCCGTGAATATCGGTCTGGATCGATGCGGCGACCACGCGGACTTCACCCGTCGCCACCCGGCCTTCCGCTTCGTCTTGGACGGTGAAGGTAGAGGACCATGGCGTCTCAGAGTGAAGCCGCGCCAGCACCGCCTCCTGTCCGGCTGACGATACGAGGCGAAGGGCCAGTCGTGGGTCATGAAGGCTGATCGTCCCGAGCAGGCGAACCACGAGGTCGAGAGGAAGGTCGGCAAGGTCGATGTCCCGAGACTCAAGCGCCTGCACAAGCCGGCGCACGTCAACACCCACAAGGCTCGCAAGCATTTCTTCTATAGATTCAGCAGACGCGTCGGTAGCGAACCGTTTCAGCGTAGCGGCAGACAGGCGGCTCAGGAGGATGCTTCGGGGATCACCAGTTTGAGCCCTGCGCAGGTCTCGCGCCGCTGCGTTGATCTGATCGAGCGGCGCGAGTTCGATCAAATCGACGCCGGCGATGCCGAACATGACGGCGGTGCTGATCAAGGTCGGTGCGACGCCGCGCGCGTGAACCGTCGGCAGCCACTGGTCAAGCGTCGCCCTGATGTGCCGCTCGCCCAACCCCCTGAAAGCGGAGGTAGCGGCATCTGGGTCCGGCTCCGCGTCCAGCCTACGCGTGAGGCTATCGATCAGGACATCGAGATGCGGTTCCGTCAGATCGGCGTGAGCAATGAGGCGTTCGAGATGGTCGGCCGGAATAGTCGGTACAGTGCGGTCGATCGTGGTCGCCAGGGTCGGCGGTGGTGTCCTGTGCGTGAGACGCAAAATCTCAGCGGATCGCAATTGGTGCATGCCGCCGATCAGACCGTCGGTCGTCGCCCGCAACAGATGCTCGTCGACGAGCCGACGTTGAGCCCGGGAGACCTCCGCATCAGACGCTGCAACAGTTTGAGCGAGTCGGTCGACGTCCACCATGGCGGAGGCCGCACCGGCGAAGCTGGTAATCCGGAGGATCGAGAGTTCCAAGTCACGCGCTTCACGGTCCCGGCGATCGATCTGCTCGGCCAGCACCGCCGACATCCGTTCCCCTTGCGTCAGAATGTGGGCGAACTCGAGCATCAGCCCCTTCGCCATCTGCCAGGGTTCGCGCCAACCGGCCCATGCGGTCTGGCCACGTTCGCCCAGTTCCCGCCAAAGGCGCTCGGCCAGCGCATCGTCGGCGGTCGCCCGAATTTCGACGGTCTTGGCGCGGGTTTCGAGCTGGAACAGATCTTCCTCGCGGATCGAGCCCAGCAAGACCGTACCTGACGACGCAGGCGTCAACCGCACAAGCGCATCCCAGCCGGCTCGCAGTTCTCCACCAACATCGTCGAAAATGAAGCCAACTGGCGCTGCGGGATTGGCGCGTAGCGCCCTGGCCAGACGCGGCAGCATGGGAACTTGGGTTTCGGACAACGACCTCACGCGATACCAGCGAACGACATGGCGGCTGACGGATGCCGCGTCCCACATGAGCGCGGATTTTCCCGCCCCAGATGGTCCCGCTATCAGCGCCGTACCGCGCGTCTCGATAGCCTCCAAAACAGAAAGTCGCGCTTCAGGCCGTTCCGCAACCAGGCCAGCGGCGATGTGGCCCGGCTCGACATCGACGCCGAGGTAGAAATTGTGGTCCCTAACCGGCGTAATGAAGTCGATCGCTTCACAAATTCCCGCCTGCAACGCTGCTTCCATGTCGCCCAAGGCCACGAGCGATCGCATGCGGTCGATTAGGGCGGTAATATCGGTTTTCCCAATAGACCCGACGGCGCTCGGCGGCCTGAAGCCATTCTCGTCGGAGAGCGTCCCTACGAGACGTAGAATTTCGCCATAATGGATTGAGGCCTCGGTGGACGTGCAGCCCAGGGTCCGGGACAGAAGGGCGATTGCGTCCTCCATCGGCGATGCATGAACAATCAACCGCGTCTTTGCAGCGAGCGTTGCAGCGCGCGGATCATCCCGAAGTTTGGGAACCGACAGAATGGCCGCAGGCAACTGGTCACCACTCACCCCGGATGCAACCGGGATCCAGTCCTTCAAGGGCCGCTCCAGAATCAGCAGCAGTTGATCCGGCGTAGCAACGGCAGCGTCATACCGATCCCAAAGTTCCAGTACAAAGGTCGCGACCGCCGAAGCCGAGAACGGCCCTGCCACATCGCGCCGTGACTTGACCTGCGCGAATACAATTTCGTTCGAGCTGGCGAGGTCCAAATCATCGTTGGCCTCAGGCGTGATCCGCCCGAACAGAGACAGCCCGGCCCAGCCCTGGACAGCGAGCAGTACGCCAACCGCGTCCTGATACCGAAATCCACGACCGGCTTTAGAGCCTGCATTGTTGATAGGAGATTTGGCCACGATTACACCTGACTTGGCGAGCGTATTGAGGCGCAAGAACAGGATCGTTCATCCGATCCAATGCCGCGAGTTGTGATGGCTTGGACCGTTCGCAAAATGGGGTGCGCGCCTTTGTCAGCTTCTATGCATGATAGCTGCACCTCCATGTCAGTCGACCTCCACAGCGGGCCTGTTATCCGCCCGCCAAGCATCGAAGCTATCTCGCGCCCTGTCCGTCAGGAGCGAAGCAAAGAGGTCAGGATCGCCTGCATAAAGACAGTGCCGCATGACAGTGAAGGGATTAAGCGGAGTGCCATCGGGGCCGGCCTCGAAGTCGGCCTTGTAGCGCCGCACCTCGCTAATCGTCTCTCGCAGATAGAAGTTGAATTTGCCCCGGCTAATGTCGGGCTTGAGGTCGATGACCTGTTGGGTAAAGCCATCGACTTTGTGCGGCTCGAAATCCTGCCCAGGAAAAAAATGCTTTGCGATCCGCAAGAGGCTGAAGGCGTTGAGCGGGGCATACTTACGAGGTGCGGCGTCGACGACGGCTTCCGGCTCCGCCGGGACTACTTCCGATTCTTCCTCGATCTCGGCGTAGGCACCGGTTCGCTCGATCTCTTCGGCCGTCCCATCGCGAATGGCGCGGAACTCGCGATCAGCCAGTTCGAACAGGGCCGCGAGTGTGTTAATGCGTCGCTTCAGGCCATTCGGGATCGACTTCTTATATTTGATCTTATGATCGAGAATACTCCAGGAATCCTGAACAACGGTCCGAATCTGAAGCTCAAACGGATAGTCGGCATAGGCTGCATATTCCTTCAGCGTCCTTCGACCATCGCTCAGTCGTAGATCGAGATGCAGGCCCTTGTAACCAAAGGCGTCCGCCGTTTTCTCCATCTGCGCCGTTTTATCGGTGACGCCAAGCACGTCGAACTCCGCCGATATGAGCGCCTTCACCCGCTCAACATCATCCTCATAGAAGCAAACAATACGTAGGCCGATCAGATCGGATATGTGGTCGCGAATGGCATAAGGCGTCTTGGTGCTTTCCAGCTCCGTCTGATACTTTAGCCGGAACTTGCTTAAGCATTCCTCGCGTTCCTTGATGCGCCCTTCGACCTTGGCGCCCGCGATTGCTGCATCCGTGGCAAGAAGCGACCGAACTAGGGTGAGGAAGGCGTTCCGGGCCGCTTCCATCGTATCCCATGAGGCATCATAGAAATCGCGAAAGACGACTTTCTCAGTTTCATAATCTTGCGACGCCATCACATCCCTCAGTCTCTTATTGTAACCCTACGTTGAGATTTGCTCGAAGGGAATACTGTACGGGGGTTATTTTTATTTTTGAAGCGGAAAGCACTCCCTGCAATCGAGCCACTTCATCGATGTCTAAACCGAAGGATATCTGGAGAGACATAATTGCTAGAAAACACACAGCTCCTCCTTGCGGCGGCAATCGGCGGTGCTTGGGTAGCCACCGCGTAGATTATCGCGCATAGAGGGCAATCGGCGGGACTGACGGGCCGAATGGGGTTCGAACACCGAAATATTGGGCTGGCGCTCGGCTGCGCCGTAAGCAATGTCGGCTTCGGGAGGTAGCAGGCGTCAGTCGAACGGCCGGAATGAGGGCGCAAAGCAGTCATCCCGCGTTTGGCTGCAACGCCACTTTTTAAAGATCACGACCCCCAGTAAGTAAAATCGGATCCATATGATGTGAAAGGATTCGAACCGTTGTCTGCTGAGCCGAGTTCATAAGCTGTTGATTCATCTGAAAAGCGTTATCCTTCAAAAGCCAACGAGACGTCTTAGCAACTTTTCGCTTTTGCTCGGCTAGATTGTAGTGCATGGCTACAGCTGGTCGATTAATTTCGGAATTCGGGCAGTGTCTTCGAAGATTACCTTCTGTAACCGCACATACGCAAAGCGTTGGTTCGACAACCTCCAGATTCAGAACGCTAAGCATTTCGAAATTCTCCAGGCGCTGATCGAGGAGATTGAGGATAAGGATGGCGCTGATTTATCAAAGGCTGACCTCTACAAGCGGCGACCGCAAATCGAGGCTTTGATAGGGAATCTTGGTTTTGATCCCATTCCGAGTAGGGGCCAAATGCTACGCCACAACGGGAATGGCATCCGGCATGCTAAGTTTGCGCCATCAAAGAGCATCGCTGTAATTTGGGAGAAGATCGGGGACATAATTTACGTAACTTTCGACGATCACGCACCCATCCGTTACCACCGCGCCATAGCCCACCTAAGGGACATAAAGCTGGGTAAACCAGCGCTTCCAAAGCGAGCACGCAATACAGGCCGGTTCTTGAGGAACCTACGGCGGTTTTGGCTCCGTCGCCATTTCGGAAAAATGCGTGGCTTCAATCCGCGTTCTCGCTACTACGAATGAAGCGGCCAAACTAGAAAATGGATCTAGACCAGCACACTTTGTCCGGCAAGTTAGAGCTCCATTACATTTGCCAATCCAGGTCCACGTACTCGCCTGCCGACCGTGTCCCGAGACGACGTGGCGGGGTATTTCGCTTTGCGCCTCTGAATGACGGTTGGTCACCTTCCGTGCTCAGCTTTCAGCAAGTAAAAGCCCATCCCGGAGCGTTGTTCAGCGGGCGTTTAGACACCATATTCCTCGGCGATCGCACTGTGTCCAATTTCCCATTAGAAGAGGCAGGGGGCGTTCTGGATAGTTGCCGAAGGAAAAATTGTCACATGCCTGCAGTGCGCCCGGCCATAACCATCAACATGTGCGCCGAGACGGATGGTCGGCGCTCGATTGCCGGTTTTCTTCTGCAGATCCTGCGCAGCATCAAGCTCGGCCTGGACATGAGCCTCACCTTCACCGCGCTTAGCGAAGGATCACAGCTCGTTTTACACCTCGAGCCCGCAGAGGGCGGCGACGCTCAGGTCGTTGGCGGTCCTCGCGACATCGTCGAGCAGGTGAAAATGCGCAAAGCTACCAGAACATGGGACAGCGGCGAGATCGCTTCCGATGTCTTTCCCGACCTTCTGAAGGCAGCTTGCTTGGGCCAGGAGCAGGAATTTCGCTTCGTTACCAATAATGGCAAGGGCCTTGGTCGCCTACAGGATTATGTCGCGGCCCGCGTCCGAGGATCGGAACGCCGGCTTAAATGGGGCAATTCGAGCCTTACACGCGACGCGTTCGAACTGCGGCTGGCAGAGGCCGCAGGGCTCGCTTCGGTTACCCCTGAGCTGCGTCATTTGCTCGACCGCTTCAGTATCGTAGTCATTGATGTCGACGCCACGCAGAACGATATCGACAAACGGCTAACACCACTGCTCATGCCGGGTGAGTCCGCAAGCGACAAGCGCCACCAGCTTCTCGGCCAGATGATGCAGCTTGCCACTGACGGCGCGAAGCTGACGCCACAGGACCTGCTGGCGCTCATCAGCCCTCAAGCGCACCGCCGCCTTGCCCATATCCAGTCGCTGCCTAAGTTGCTGGCGCGCCATATCGACGAGGATACGCAGCTCGCCGGCTATGTATCGGAGCAACAGGCACGTCGGGGATTACCCGAGATTCTGGCCAACTTCGCGATCCTGTCCGGTGAATCCGGTCAGGGCAAGACCTATACGCTCGCCCAGCTCGGCTTCGATCAGATCGAGCGGGATGAACTCGCCATCGTGATGCGGTCTCCCACAAAGATCGAGGACATCGTCGCCTGCATCAGCGAACGGATCTGGGAGCCCGCCTACGGGGTAGAGGGGACGATCGCGATCATGGCGAAGAGCCTACGGGACGCGTTCGAATGGGACAACGGCTTCTGGCTAACCGTCTATATCGACGACGTCCAGAACCGCGAGTTCGCCGGACGGCTCGCCCGGCTCAAGTGGCACGAACATGGTGTCCGAGTCATCGTCTCGGCCCAGCCCCGCATCACCAAAGTCATTAGGGATATCCGGAAGGATGCTGAGATCATCGAGATCGGCAATTTCCGCAGCGCCGACCTGCATCGCTTCCTCACGCATCATGACCGCGCCGAAGCGTTGGAAACGATGCCGGACGATGTGTTCGAGCTTCTCCTGAAGCCCGTTCATGCGAGCATCTTCGTCAAGCTGCCGAAGCGCGAGTCCTGGGCCGGCGTCTCCGAATACGAACTCTTCAGCGGCTATTGGGAATATGCCATCAGCGAAGCGCGCGCGCAGGCGGACCATCCCAGCGACAAATATGCGCTTCGGGCGCTGGCTGCCCGACTGCTAGGCGGTCAGAGCAACTATCCATGGCGGATCCCTGACCTCAAGGCCGTCGAGCTCAACGACGAGGCGATCCTGAGGCTGGAGCAGGTCGGCCTGCTCCGCCGTCCGGTCGCTGACCGCATTCAGTTCGCTGCCGACCGGATGCTCAACTGGGCGATCGCCGAAGCGGTCGCCGAGAAGATCCAGGAGGAAGGCCTGACCGCGCCGCAGGCCGAGGAACTCTTTGCCTCGATCGATGGCTTGTTGACCAAGAAGAAGGAGCGGATCGGCAACCGCCTCGGCTACGTCTACTTCGATGCGCTCTGGCTGCTGGCCGAGCAATGCGATCCGCAGTTCGTCGCCGACCTGACCTGGGAGCATATCATCGGCCTGCCGCAGGAGGCACGGTCGGAGGACAAGTGGCGCGCCGGCTTCGGCAGCATCGGGTCGAGTATAGTGCCCGCCCTCGATTTGCTGTGCAAACGCGTGTTCGACGAGGAGCGCGACTGGGATATTCCGCGCAACATCCCATTGGCGCTCGCGGCCGTCGCGGAGTCTGACCCGGAACCGGTGCGGGAACTGATCGCGCGACAGGTCGCCTCGGACGACGAGCGTGAAGTGGTGATCGGCCTCAGGGCTGCCCGTCTTGTCCCGGCTGCAGCGGCGCTGGACGCGATCTGGGGGGTGCACTTTGCCCGGTCGATCGCCTTCGAAGCCGCCAAGAGCGATGCTGATGGAGACAATCGGTCGAGTGCCTTCTTCGCGTACCAACTGAGCTCGGAGGCGTTTCACGCTTCGATCCGGGCTAACCCTGGCTGGCTCGACACCAAGCTCGCCACCGAAACCCAGGCCGTCGCGATCGACCAAATGCTTTGGGTGCTCAAAGATATCAAATCGGTCGATAGCGAGACTGCGGCGGAGATCTGGGTCCGTCACCGCGACCGGATCGCCACACTGATGCAGATGCCCAGCCCCGCCCTAATCGCGGCTATCGGCCACTTTCGCGAGACGTCGCTTTTGCCGATCCTCGATGCCACGGCTGAAGACGACGAATGGATTCGTGATCGGGTCCTGCGCAGCCTATCGCTGCTCGATCCCCATGAGGCTATCCGCCAGATCGCGGATGGCAGCGACGTATATGGCTGGCGGGCCGCGAATTGGTGGTTCGACGATCTCCATGCAGCGGACCCGACCGCGCTCGCCGCTGCCATCCGCACGCGGGTTCAGTCGGGCGACAAGCCCGATACCGACACGGTCTTCTACTATCGCTTCAACCCTGAAGCGATGGACCCCCAGACCCTCGACCTTCTGCTCGACACGCTCGCAGAGAACCTTCGCACCTTCAATACGAACAGTGACGATCCCGACAGGTGCGAAGACGGTCCCGGTCATCCCTTACGATTCCTGCCGCGTCTCAGTGAGCCTTGGCAGTTCGAGGCACTACGAGCCCGCGCCGGCACCGAACTCGAGACCCATCTTGTCCGCTTCGCATCGGCCCGGCGCGGACGCATTTCGATGACCCTCGACACAACCGGAAATGAATGCGAGCGGATCCTCGCGATGATTGCTGGGCAGGGTTACGACCAGTTGGTCCTGGCCGAGCTCGCCAGGCCCAACGTGTTCGGGCGCCAGGATGGCTACATAGCGTCGCTCTGGTCGAGCTCGAGCACTATCGCTTCCGCGCTTCAGCAGGTGCCGCCCGACGCTGGCGTCCAGCCCCATGGCGAAAGCGAGCGCATGGACGCGCTGGCGGTACATGGTTGCGATGCGCAGCTCGAAGCGATGGTCCGTGCTGGTGCCGGCGTCTACATAAACGCCTCCGAGATGCGGAGCTCGGCCGGGAGGGACTTGTCCGGGCTCCGCGTTCGGATCGCCGAGCTCCTGGCGGTCGGTGATCCGGCATCGCTCGACACCGCGGCCGCACTCACTGGCTTCCTTTTGGATCCTGACGACGCGCAGCCGCTGGTCGCCATCTACCTGTCGCCGGACACGCCAGTTGTTCTTCGCCGGAGGATCCTCGGCTCTTTCAGGGCATTGCAGTTTTACACCCCTGAAATCCTTCCGCTGACGCGCGCAATGCTAGAAAACCAGTTCGATAATGAGGCGCAGTTCATCGCGACTTATCTTGCCGAGAGGGGTGACAAGGAAGCCAAACAGGCTGTGATTGACTGGCTGTCGGCGCAAGACCTCGGCACCAATTCCAGCTCACGGCGGAACTATCTGGACGTGCTATTGAAGGATCCCGCGGGAAAGGCAGCTATCATCCAGTTTCTCCGGCGCTCTCGCGAGAATGGGCATCTGGTGATCGACGGAAGACAGTTGCAGCTGCTTGCTGAAGCCGGCGACACATGGGCCCATGACGAGTTGGTGCGGGCGAGCTACCGCTATTCGGGCTTCGACCGCGGAAACGCGGTCACTGCCATCGACTATCTGCGCGAGGAGGAACCCAAAGAGGCATATTTCGCCGCCCGTCGCCTCCTGGTTCGCCACGATCTCGCCGCGGCGGCCGACCTCATGCTTGAGATCGATCCCGAGCGCGCCGGCCGGGAGCTGATCGAGCGATATCGCACCGCCAAGCCTTCGCTTCGCCTGGAGCTCGAGCGGCGGCTGCGCATCCACCTTGGTGGCGAGGGACTCGCGGCCTTGGCCTCCCCACTCGCAACGGCCTCGCGCGCCAAGGACAGGACCATCGCCGCCCGGCTGGCGGCGGTGATACCTCCCTGTTTCTCGCTCGTATGGCTCGACACGCTCGCCGCGGATGCTTCGCCCGGCGTTCAGGAAGCCGCTCGCGACGCCGTCCGGCGGCGTGCGCTGGAAGCGTCGGCGATGGAGCATCGGGCCCTTCTGTTGACGTCGCCGAAGCCCCTCCAATGGGCTAGGCTCCTGGCGATCATCGAGCTGGTCGATCCCTTCTTTCTCTGGTCGCGGGACGATCCTTCAAATCTCGGGGACGTCTTCGACGTACTGCCTTTCGAGTTCTTCCACGAAGCGGGTCAGGTCCGGAAACAGCAGCTCAAGCAGCGCGAGGACGCGGCGAAGAAGGCCGACAAAGATCATTGACGACTTGACGGGTACTCCGGGGAAGGTTCCTATTCTGCCACTGCGATCGTGCAGCGGACAGGCCGAACGAACGGCAGGTTCCAGGAAGGCAGGCAGCTTTCAAACGGCTTGAGGTGAACGGTGAACCCTTGTTCAAGATGCCTGTAGAGCCAGTATAACCCATAGTTGCTTCGCCAGAGCAGTTCCGGGTCCGTCTAGCTTCGGCCACCTGGCACTATCCGGTTGGGATGGTTCCCGCCGTTTATGGCGTAGGTCGAGACACTGCGCGGAAGTGCTAATGAATGAAATTGAGCGGCAAGCAGCGACCCGGCTGTAAAAACCATTAGAATGTTGCGGCACCCTCGCTTCCCTCATATAGATTAAAGCGCCGGTTGTCACGGCGACGCAACCGGAGGGGGAGAATATTGCTAAATACGTGTGCGATAGCTCACTTCACACTCATGGTTTCGCAACAGCGAACACGAGCGACTGCGGGGGTGCGCGTCGTTGGCTGATGCCTTGCTCGCCCAGGATATTCTTGACGGTGCGGCTGTTCGCGACCGGCCGAATCTGTTCGTGATCGGCAGTTTCGACCGGCGCATCACCTTCTATTCCCAACAGGTCCGGGCGCTATCGCTGGTCCACGCGCTCAAAGAACTTGGCTATCTCCATGCCAATCCGAGGATAGCGGTCGTTGGCGGCGGCGCGGCAGGCGTCACCGCAGCCGCAGCTGCAGCGCTGGTAGCCGGGTCGCAGGTCATCTTGTTCGAATCCGCCGCTGCGCTTCTCCCACTTCAGTCGACAACTGATCGGCGGCGGCTCGATCCGCATATTTACGATTGGCCGGCACACGACACGACCGATCCCATAGCCGACCTGCCGATCCTTGACTGGGAATCTGGGACATGCCGCACCGTCCGTGACGATGTACTACTTGGATTCGAGGACATCGCTGTCAGACTCGCGCCGCGACTCGAGCGACGGCTGCGCCATCAGGTTACCGCGCTCACACGAACTGCAGATGGTTATCAGCTCGACATCACCGATCTCAATGCGCCGCCACCGCCGCCAGGCGCGGAGCTGCGCGAACAGTTTCATATGGTGTTTCTCGCCGTCGGGTTCGGGCTCGAGCCGGGCGAACCGTTGCCGTCGATACAGAGTGCCAGCTATTGGACCGATGCCGGCGTTCCGGTTGCCGAGTTTGCAGGTCGGCCGACCCCGCGATTCTTCGTCAGTGGCGCGGGCGACGGCGGCCTGATCGATTTCGTGGCCGCCGGAGCCCGCGATTTCGATCACGCCGGGACGATTCGGCTGATCTCCGAACATCCCGGCATCGCGGCGTTGAAGCCGGTCCTTGCCGCGATCGATATGCGTGCTCGCGCTGAGGATGCCAAGGGCACCCGCTTCGATTTCATGGCGGCCTATGACACTGAGCTTCTTCAATCCCTCACAGACATCGGCCTCGTGGCTGCGGTCGCGCAGCAACTCCGCCCCGGCGTGCAGTTAACGTTTCAGACCCAGCATGCCGAGCTGTTCGACGTTTCAACGGCAACGCTCAACCGGCTCGCCGCCTATCTCACCATCAAAGCCTGTGCGGGCGACGCCCAGCGCTCCTTCAGGCATCTGCAATGCGGCGGCGTCACGCGGATCGACGCGCCGGATCCGGCGCCGGTTATCGCCCCCTTCTGGCTCGATTGCGCCGGGGAGACGGTCGCGGCGGATGCGGTGATCGTGCGGCGCGGTCCCCAGCGCGAAGTCGTGCGGGCTCCCTTTGCCCCGCACCTGGCCAGTTTCGATGTGACGCACAGGGAATGGCTTGCCCGCCATGGCGACGCGACGCTTGTCCCGAAATTGTCAGGACCGGCACGTTCCCTTTTCCGGGAGGCAGCGCGCAGCGCGAATATCCTCGCGCCGCGGCTGCAGCGACAGGCAGCCAACCAGCTCCCCATATCAGTGCAGCTTCTGCGCGAAGGTGCCAACATCCGCTGGTCTGGCGCGGTTCCGGCGGAGCAGCTTATCCGATCGTGGAGCGAGCAGCAGCCCTTTGAAATCATCTTGCCCGATGCTCCCGAGGCTCTTGGCGCCGCTGCGGGGGCCGTGCTGCGGGTCGCCTGTCACAGCATCAATTGCCGGCTCCACGCCGCGCCCGGCCTGTGGAGCCAGCTGGTCCGCGAACTCAGCCTGGAATCGCCGCACGCTGAAGGTATGACGATGCCAGCGATCGTGGCCGGCAATCCCGGCGGCGCTGCCCAGGATCCGGTTGCGCTGCCGCTCGATATTCTCGCGCGTCGCATTCACCGGTCGCTCGATAGCTGGCTGCTCGAGCGCCTAGACGTACACCTCCAGCCATTTTTCGCCAGCAATGCCGATCCCGGCCGCCCGATCAACGTCAAGATCGCACAGGATCTTCGGGCGGCCATGGCCGCGACCTGGGCGATCTGGCATGCGTCGTTTACAGACGACCCGGCACTGCTGAACCATTTCCTGCGCCTGATGATCTGTGCGGTCGACGAGGACGAACATCGCGACGCGGCACAGATTCTCGTCGGCCCCAGCAAATGGCCCGTGATCCTGCGTGGCACCGCGGTCGCGCTTGCCATCGCCGCAGCCTGGGACACCACATCGCCGAAAGGCGCCAGGCCGGGTAATCTGGTTCGCCTACGTGACGGTGACAGCGAATGGGCCGGTCATGGATGCGCGGCCGACATGATCAACGGTGACGAGATGTCATTGTGTGCTGCCTCTTTCATGTGGCAGACTCAATTCGTCATCCTCGTCGTAAAAAGTGCCATCGAGGTCAACCGAATCGCCGAACGGCCGTTCGCGCAGATCGACACCGACCAGCCGGGGCTGAGCGATACGGATGGCTCTGGTCCGGTGATCATGTCGATCAGTCGCGATTTCATCGACGCGGCGGCGGCGGGTCTGGCCGAGCTACGCGCCCTGCTGGCAACGGTGGAGGCGCGGCACTTTGAGGCGCTCGAAAAGACGATCATGAAAGGTGCGGCATGACGGATGGTGCGACTCTGTCACCTGGACTGGCTGATTTCGCTGACCGGCTGCGCAACGCGGCGCTAAAGCTTGAGCTCAAGGTCCAGGATCGGCCCAAACTAGCGAGCGCAACCTTCAACGGCGGATCGGCCAAGTCGACGACGCTCAGTCCGACCGATCTGCCGGCGGAAAGCCATGCGATCCGGATTGATCGCTTCAATATCGTGCTGGGCATCCTGCCCGACGTGGCCGCCATGGAAGCGGTGCTCGAGACGCTGCGGCGCTACCGCAATCAATGTGTCGTCGCGCGCTCGTTCCTTGGGGCTAACGAGACACTAGACTTGCAGCTGATGCTACTGGGACCACGAGCGAGCGAGGGGCAGGAAGCCTGGCGCGCGATGGCGTTGATGGTCGAGCGTGATGACCGCGTCGCTCGCAAGCTGGCGTGGCTGCGTCCCGAAGATCCACTGAATGACGAAGAGAGTTTCGCCGACTTCCTCAAGCGAACCTTCCTTGCCCGGCCATGGGTCCATGCCGAAGGCCAGTTCGAGGATGTGGCGCTCGACGAGCTGAGCGGCACCGGTGCGACCACACCGGGTCTACCGCGGACGACGGCGGACGAATGGGAGCGGATAGCGCTCGACGAGAAGAAGACGCCGGATGATATTGTCGCAGCGTTGGTCAAATCCTGGGGTCGGAGGGGTCAGGCATGAGCGAGATTTTCCTTTCCCGCATCGCGATCCAGGATTTCCGGACCTTCGGCGACTTCGCGATCGACATTCCGGCGGCGCCCGGTCTTGTTCTGCTCACCGGCACCAACGGACTGGGAAAAAGCAGCTTCTTCGATGCGATCGAATGGGGACTAACCAACAAGATCCGCCGGTTCGAACCCTATATCAACAAAGGCCGCAAGAAACTTGTCGAGAAGGATTATCTCACGCGCCGGGGCGCTGAGCCGGGGTCACATAGCGTCGCGCTGACCTTCTCGGATGGCGACGCTGTCGAGCGCACCGCAACCGGCGGCACGGCGATGGCGGACATCGTCGCTCAACTTGCGCGGCCAGACCGCCGCACGATTAACGATCTGGGGACATATCTCGCCCTCACTCATTTCCTCGGCCAAGCAGCGCAGCAACGGTTCACCAGCCGCGACCCGCAGGATCAGTGGCAGGCGCTCAAGGGGCCGAGCGGCATCGATCGGCTCGAGCGTATCCGCGCGGGCCTGCGCGGGCGACCGACCATCGCTGCATTCACGCGCCGGCTCGACGCTGAACAAGGCGTCGTCGCCACTCTCGATCGGGAGATCGCGGACTGGCAAGGATGGATGGGCCGCCTTGAGCGGCTTCGCGCTGCCGCCCGCGCCACCGGCGTGCTGACTGCCGACGAGGTTGCTGCGCGGATCGACCAGCTTGAGAATGACCTTCAGTGGCTCGCATCGAGCCAGCCGCTTTCCGTCACGAGCGAGGGCCTCGGACAGCGCCTCGCGGCGCTCGGCGATCGGATCGGCGAAGCCCTGCGGGTGACCGGCGAACGAAAGGCAACGCTGGAGGGACTCTCGGCGCTTCCAGCGCAGTTTCTAGTTAGCCAGGCCGAAGGTCGGCTCGATCATCCAAGTCTTGTGCGGCTCCGCAGCGTGATCAGCGATGCGCGGGCGCGGCTCGATCTGGCGTCACCGCTGGTCGGCTCGACCAGCGCCGCAGTGACCGCGCAGACCGCAGCGATCGCCACGATCGACCAGAACATCGCTGTACTTGATGCCGCGCGTACTGATCTTGCCCGTCGTGCCCAGCTGGCCGAGCTGATCTCGACTGAGCAGCAGGATCGGACGTCGCTGACCGGGGCGATCGCCGAGCACCGCATGATGATCGTGGACGCAGACGCGAAGATAAGCCAACATGGCAAGGCGAGTGCCGAAGTTGCGAGGCTGCGGAGTCTCGCCGCATCGGCGCGTGCGCTAAACGAGGCGATGGCGGATTGCCAAGAACTCGAACGCGAGTCCGGGGCTGCCGAGTCCGCACTGGCCTATGGACGCGAGGCCGCCGTACGCGCCGCTTCCGAACTTGTCCCGCTCGAGACGCAGCTAGCCGATCTCGACAGCAAGATTGCCGATGCCGAACGCGAACGCGCTGAGGCCGATCGCCATGCGTCAGCGGTCAGTGCGGCCTTGTCGCAGCTTGCCAGCCATATCCATGAGGACGAAACCAACTGCCCGGTGTGTCAAACACCGTTTGAGCCGGGCGCGCTCAAGGCGCTTGCCGATGCTGCGGCGTCGGGCAGCGACCATCGCCTTGCGCAAGCCGATGACGCGTTGGAGGCCTTGCGGAGCACCCGGCCCGCGCTCGGCGATGGAATACGTCGCCTTCGCGGGGTCGTGGCGGCGGTCGACGGGCTCGAACGCGTCGCGAGGACAGCCGCTGATGCGGTGACAAATGCACGTGCCAGCATTGCCCAAACGCTCGCTACCGCCCCCGAGAGCGACCTTACCACGCTTGCGGCAGCCCGGGCACGCGATGCGGATTCCGCACTTGCAGCGGCAGAGGCAGCGCTGGAACTGCTGTCGGCAAACGCGGCCGCGGCAACCGAACAGCGATCGAGCGTTGCCGCTGATCTCGACGAACTGATCGCGCGTGACAATCAGCTTGGCGCACGGGTGGAACAGTATCAGGCAGAGGACAGGGCCTGCGCTGATCGCATCGCCGCACGCAATCTATCGAATGCTACGATCGGCGACATTGAAGCGAGATTAACGGCTGAACGCGAGCGCGGCGAAGACGCGCGGGCTCGTCTAGCACAGTTGAGCGAGGCGGCGACCAGCGCGTCTGCGGACGTCCAGCGCGAGCAGGCGGCGCTCGACCTCGCGCAGCGCGACCTTGCCGCAGCCGAGGCGGCCCGCACAACCTCGGAACAGGCGGCGCAGCAGATGCAGCAGCGCTGGGCGCGTGCTGGTCTCAACGACATTCCGAGCCAGGCTGAATATGACCGCGGGCTCTCCGCCATCGAGGCCGTGCTGGCGAGTTTGCGGTCACTGGCCGAACGCCAACTGGTCCTTGGCCGCGAAAATGAGGATGCGCTTCTCCAGAGCGAAATGGACGAGATCGCCGCTTCGATGCGGGCGACCGGAGGTGACGACGGTGCTCGGGATCCGGCGGCCTATCTGGCTGCGCTAAAGATAAAGCTCGAGGCGGCGCGTACGGCGGTCAAACTCACCACCACGGCACGCAGTGCGGTGAACCGCTACTCCGAGGACCTTCAGAAGCAGGCTGACGATTTCTCGGCGCGCGTGCTAGACCCGCTCAATGCGGTAATCGACGATTTTAATGAGGCGATGCTGAGCACGCCCGGTGAAAGCATTCAGTTCAAGGCCGACACGAGGGTCGATGCGACCAGTTTTGGCATGGCGCTGCGCTACCGCGAGAAGGTCGCCAATGCGATCGAGACGAAGAAAGATTTGCCGCCTCAGGTCGTTTTGAGCGAGGGTCAGCTTGCCGCGAATGGTTTCAGCATCCTTTGCGCGGCGAGTACCGCCTATCCTTGGTCCCGCTGGCGCGCCCTACTGCTCGACGATCCGCTACAGCATAATGACATCATTCACACGGCCGCCTTTGTCGATGTGATGCGTAATATGGTCGAATTGAACGGCTATCAGCTGATCATGTCGAGCCATGACCGCGGCGAAAGCGAGTTCATCGCACGCAAATTCGATGCGGCCGGCCTTGCCTGCTCCACGGTCCTATTAACAGCGCCGTCGGATAAAGGCGTAGTCTGGAACCCACCAGAATATAACAAGGCCGCAAGGCTGATATTGCGCACGGATGCACACCCCCCGAGCGTCAGCAACGCCTAACGCGGTTGAAACGAAGGTTTCTATGACCTGGGTTCAAGTACGATCAGTTCGTCGAAGATCATCGGCATTCCCGTCTGACCCCATGTCCGCGTCGATTCCGCTCGAGCGTTCTCGTTTCGCTGCACGAGGATGAGCAGAGTGTCGCGGATCGCAGCATAGCGCGGCGTCTATAAGGGGGCAGAACAAGATTAGTGCGAAATCGTACGTGTGGGCTCACAGCTAGTGCTACAACACCGCACCCCATATCTTCAGAAATGCCTTTCATAGATGATCAATGCAACTGCGCGGTGCAGGCGCATTTGGCAGCCGTTCCTTCGGAGCTTTAATACTCTTGGTTGGCAGCCTTCTTTGCCTGCCAAATCCTATACGAACCGTTCATATCCCTAAGGACGAGGAATATCGATTCCACGCCCGTTGAGTCATAGTCTCTGGTCGACTGATGCTTCCAGAGCGAGATGGTCGACACGAGCAGCCGCTTTAACTTTACAAGCGTTGGATCCAGCCAAACGGGAGACGCCCACAGGATCCTGCCGTCATCATGATGACGAGAGTTCCTTTCATCGGGGTCTGGCTTCCAACTGCCCCAAACTTGACTCCGCAACGCGAGCACGTCTTCGGCTGCAAACCAATCGGTAATCTCCGTCGTTTGACGAAGGCCAAGGTCTGCGGTTAGGTCAATTCCGAGGCGAGGGCGGATCGCTGGCCCCTCGGCAGCCAGCTCATCACCTTCATCGACGCCTAGCCTGCTCGCTTCGGGCGCCCAGATAAGGGGATCAAATGGGCTCTTCCGACGACCGCGGTGATCGTAGTAACCATCGTCCCAAAACTCGGGAAGCCAAAAGTCACCAGCCGACGCTTTAACGAAATCCTTACAGCGGCCAATAGCACCCTTTTGATCTGTAAGCGCAGAAGTGATGCTTACCGTCACGCCATCAGGCGAGGTCCACCTGCCATAGATCGGCGTTAGAGCCATCTCTGTGGGAGCATCGATACCTAATTTGCGAAGGATTGTGTGTTGGTCCTGCAATGTCTCCTGCCGACCTTTCCTTTCACCAAGCAAATTCTCCATAGCTTGGTCTGGGACTCGATCCTTCCGGTCTGACAACCAGGAACCATCATCAAAGGTCACATCGTAGCGATCGCGCCACTCTATCCATGGTGATCCCTCATCGACCTCATAGGGTCTGATGACCACCGGGAGAGTTTTTGAAAGTGCTGTGCCGGCGCCCAGCAATGCATGTTTCTGAATATGCTCGCGATAGAACTCATAGCGGTCGCCCAAGTCCCACCGATACCGTGACCGGCCTGGGAAGAACGCCATAGACGTCGCTTCCGGCCAAAGCCGTCGGATCTGATGCCCCATAGCTTCCACGACGGTCGATTGGGGTACGTTGAATCGACGTGCCAGACCAGAGATCTCAGTCTTCGTGAACTCGTAGTCGAAGTCAAACGTCGTCTTGGGTCCGGTGCCAGACGCGTAGGCGTCGCTTACGACGATCCCTTTTGCAGGCTCATCGTTCGCAACCTGCAGTGTTGCCAGTTCCACATCTTGCAGGCCACCATCGATGTTTCGCAGCGCCCGCACGAGATGGGTTTTGTTAACGACATGCAAATCCTCTCGTTTCGCAAGTGAGAGAAGTTTAGGTCGTAGACTTACCAGCGACCTGCCATCACGCCATGTCGCCCGCGCTAGTCCCATCAATAGCCATTGCTGGGAGTTTTGAAAGGACAGAGGATGATCGGTCGATGCAAGTCCTGGGATACTTCTCAAATCAAAACGGGCAAGCAGATTATCTATGTCGGGAACCAGCTCGAGGCGCACTAAAGCGCTCATTCCTCTCGCAGCAGTCCAGCGAATATACGCATCGCTATCGCCCAGAAGGTGCCAAAGCAGGTCGGCGAACATATCAGTTTCACTTGGGACTTGTATTTGGTCCGGACGCAAAGGCCCTTCGCCGATCTCATCAGCGATACGAGACGCCGGCCCTCCCAGTATCAACTCCAAAGCGGCTATGCTTGCCGATCCCGACGCTGCATCGCAAAGGGCTGTTGCAAGCTGAAGCCACTCATCACCGTCGAGCTCAACTTCATCTGCTGCCACCTTGCGAATGATCAGCTTCAATACCAACCTGCCGTCATTGCAGAATTCGGAAAGCTGGCGAATCCCACGGGCGACACTGGAGAACTGTCCCTCGAAGATCTCGGCGCCTTTCGTTTCAAACAGGCGCTTTGTGAGCAATCCTGTTTGGGAGGCCAGGTGTGCAGACGAACCCTTCCAAGCGGCAATACATTCCGAAACGATATCGAGCGACTGGGCGAAACCAATCTCTGTGGAATCAATGATTGCGAAGAGAAAGGGCAGCCGCTCCGCATATGGACATGCCGCGCGCAGGGCTCGGATAAAGCCCTGACGGATATTGTATGGGCGCTTTTCTGCAAGCTCAATTTCTTTGAGTGCGCTGTCGATCGACGGAGCGCTGAAATCGTCGCAGTCAGCAACCCATTTCGCGATACACTTTTCAATTTCGGCTTCGGTTGGCTCAGAGGCTGCTTTTGCCAGAAATTCATGCGACGATTTGCTTCGGTCGTTGAACTCATCCTGCTTCCTCTGGGATTCGGCCTTCAGCGCCTCGAGCTCAGTAATCTCGTCGGATGTGATAAGGTTGGGGAACTTCGTTGCTGTCGCAAGATAGCCCTCCCACAGGCTAGGCCAACCCCCGAATGAATGCTCGATCTTAAGTTTTTCCAATATCGTGGAAAAGATTCGCCGCTGATCTGAGAGTGAGGACATCTGGAGCAGCTGTGAAACTGCCTCACCGGACTTCCAATCCCACCAGCCGTGGTCCTCACAGATTGTAAGTATGAATGCCGCGCGGCGTGGGTCCAGATGCCCATTTTCGGCGAGGAAGCATGCGAGCTGCGGCAAACCGTAGGAGAGCTGCGAAACATCTTGGTCGTGCCATCGAATGAGCTTCAACACGGCCGGAAAGCCGATGGACTTTGCGGCGGCTCGGGCAAACAATGTCCAACCGAACTTGCTCGGCTCGTGGGAAATAATGGTCTGGCACAGGTTCATTAATCGCTGACCGAGCTGAGGTGCAAGGAAACCGCCGCTTTGGACGGCTGCGAAATGGAGCAGTGAATATATCTGGTCATAGCTCTCGCCGCCCATCTGATCCAATTGCGCCAAGCCTTGCCGGTAGTATTCTCTGGCCTCATCGACGCTCATCGGTATGAGCGCGGCAGCTAGATCGGCATAGTACTCTCCACGCTGGTCAATGTTGTCGTCCTGGCGGATTTGCTCAGCGATCGTTTGAGCAAACCGGCCTGCGACCTCATGGAGGTCGTTGTTTCTCGCAAGCTCTGTCAGCACATTGATTTTCTCGGAGACAGAAAAGCGGCCGGTGGAAAGGATCGTTGTGATTTCCTCTGCCTGCGTGATAGCGACCTTGGGAGCGTGGGTCAGCAAGATGTCGAGACAACCAAGACCGGCTGTGCGTGCGAGCAAGTCCGCAGAACGCTCAGTTTGCCAGTGCACATCGTTGCGTAACCACTTGCGCCAAACCGACATAAAGGCAGTGACTGTAGCTTCGGTAACCCCTTTTCGTGACAGCACCGCTTCCTCTATCGGTCGAAGTAGCGAAAGCGCGAGCTCGACAGCTTCACTGATCTCGTCTGCTTCCCTGTCACTGAACTTCGCCTGAAGGCCCTTTTTCTCTCCTTTTTTCAGTTTGAAGGCTGGCTTAGGTTCCGTGAGGCTCTTCAGAAATTTCTTCGCCTCGGCTTTGGATGATACCGCCTTTGAATGCTTGTCGATCTTTGCATTGCGCGGAAGCAGATGGTGGAACTGCAGCCGTTTACCTGATGACCATATGCGAACAGCCGCATGGCGAACTGGTCCCCATGCGCGAGAATAGCCATACCGCCCGCTATAGTCGTATGCAGAAGGGCGCTCGACGACGACACTGCCGGTGATGGTGGCTGCAGAGGCCCGAGAACCAGAAATGAGCGCGGTCAATGCGGCCCTTACAATCTCGCGCGTGCCGCTCTTGGGTGGTTGGACTGAGTAACTTTCATTATGATCGTCCTCGACAGGCGATAGCGTTCCAATCGCAGCCGCAAGCAGCTTGACCTGCTTCCGGGTGAGCAGCTGCGGAAGAGAAAGCAGCCGAAGCTTGAGCATCTTCGACTGGCACTTGTTACCGACCGCAAACGTCACGAGGCCCGCCAAGATCCCTGGGTCGAAAAGCTCGAGTAATCGCAGCAATTCTCTGCACACGGAAAATGAGAAGCTATCGTTCCATCGGCAGAGATTGCGATCGATGTTCTCGAAGGCACCGCTCACAACGTTATGCAGCAGGATCGCTGCATAGTCGGTCGCGTCGGGCCCAGACGCGTTCGACTCTGTTCGGTCACGTGGTTGTTCAACGTGCCAGTTGATCCATCGGACTGTGTTCTCACACTGAATTTCTGCCTCGTCTTCATCACCGGCGAAGTGATGGGCAATCGTTAGGCGCGCACTCTTCGCACCTCTCCAGCCTGCACGATCAGCGACAAGCCTGCGATAGCAATCGGCATCACCCAAGAGAATAGCCAGCTCCGGCGACCGCCTGATAAACTCATCGCCGCGCAGATTGGCTGTTGTTACCTGGGCGAGCCGCATGCTCAGACCCATCAGACGATCAAAGTCATTCTCGTCTGATGCCAAGCGAAACGCTGAGCGGAGCCGTGCTAGAGTGAGCCGCCGCCTGCCGAAATCCGATTGAACCGACGTCGGAAAAGTCGTGGAATCGACAAGAGCAAAGGCGCGGTCGCTGTCTTTGATGACAACAAGGAAGTGCGGGAGGGCCTCGGCCGCATATGCCGACGTCGATTGAACGGCGAGAAGTCGGTCAGCTATCGCCCGCTGCGCCGTTGTTCGTTGCGAGTATGTTTCTCTGATGTAGGTCTCTGTGGGCTCATCACGGAAGATGGCTCCATGCGAGGTCATCTCCAGCATAGGCGCAAGATCGGATGCGGCAGTCCTCACGTGCGAGATCGACCAACCCAGTGCCAGGGCAAGTTGGTCAAGTGGGATTGGCGGAGGCAGAAGGGAAATTGCCACAAAGAATTCAACGACCTCCGCATCGGGCCATCCGATGGTACGGAGCTCGCCGATGATTTGGGCGCAGCGCTGGGCGATGATTTCTGGAACGGTGATGGTCGCTGCCGCATTGCCTGCAACGACGTTGGTGTCCCAGGTCTGGACAAGATAGTCGAGCACGCGGGCATTTCGCCCTGAACGAGCCAAAGCCGTCGTTATCTCTATGGCGGAGGCGTCAGGCTTTCGAGTCGCCAAGAATGCTCGGGCCTCTGGCTCGGTAAATGGACCGAGTTCGATCTCCGTTACTCTCGTGCGGCCTATGACGCCCGCTTTTCGGTATGGACGGGCTGTGAGAAGAAGACTGACGCCTTCAATAGGCTCTTCATCGATGGCCTCGAGTAGCAGCTTTGCGAAAGACAGTTCACCGCGAACATCAGCCTCCAGCTGCGCATTGTCAGCGGCATCGATAATGAGGAGGATACCGTGCTTCTGAGACTGAGTCCTTACCGCCTTTGCCGCCTGCGCTAAGCGACGTCGTGCAGTGCGCACGATCTTCCGGCTGTCGTCCCCGCTCGGCAAAATGGGATCGCACAGTGTCCTTGCGGCGAGCTCGTTGATGATCTGGAGGAGACCGATCCGCGGTAGATGGCGTGACTGATTGTCAGATCGGTAAGACCCGCCGCCAAAGCAGTCGAAGACGACCACTTCGAACTCATTCGTCATCGTTGCGGCTAGGCTTTGAACAAAGACTGTTTTTCCTACGCCGCCGTCTGCATAGACGAATACGGGAAGGTGGCCCTTCAAAACGTCGGCCACCAGTGAGAGTTCCTCTCGCTGGATTACCTCGCCAACAGGTGAAAAGCGCTCCTCGGCTGGAAACAGATCCTCGACTTCGCATCCGAGCGCATTCAGGATGTCTTCAAGTCGTATTAGATTGTTGCGCTGACCGGTCGGACCAGCCTTCCTTACCACCAGGCCCTGCAATTCAAAGAGGCGGGCTCGAGCCTCTGTGTCCTCGCTGACTGACCAATCCGTTAACGTTCGCCTCAGCGCGCCATCTTGAGCTGCGAGGCTTTCCTCTCCCGCTTTGAAAACTATCTTGCTGAAGAGTCTGGCGGGCTCAGAGAGCCTACGATCGCGACACCAGCGCCGGAGATTTCTGGCTTGAGTGGCTGCGCCGCGATCTGAGGGTGTGCTGCCATCGATAGCGGCGGCGATTGCCTTCCAAAGAGAATCGGTAAAAGGTGCATTGGTGACGAAGATGAAGGAGAGTTTCGCATCTACTTCCGAAGTAGAAAACTTTTCTTCGTAGCCAACGATCGTGTCGGCAAACTTTTCGACGGTTTTTTTGAGATACGCAGCCGTTACGGGCTCTTCATCGACCTTGTATTTGAACTGCACGGTCTCAAGCTTCGTACATGTCTCGAAGTTATCGCCAAGACCATAATAGAAAACAAGGTCGGCAACCTCTTCGGCCCGCCGCCCGGGGTTTGCGGTTTCAGTATGAGAAATACCTTCAACGGCCATCGCGTTGAGGCCATCGGTCGGAAAAAGGAGCTGCAATGCGCGGCGAGCGGCCCACCTCTCATGGAAAGTGTGACCAGCACGAGATGCGCGTACCGTGTCGTTATCGACGTGTAGATTCAGCACTTGGTCGACCTTTCGCCCGATCGGAAAAGGAATTGGCGACCACAATGATAAGCTAGCGCCTGCTCATCACAACTTATCAGAGAGTCTCATCCACAGAGATGAAAATGAATCTAGATGGTCGGGCGTTGATGCTCGAGGGAATCCAGAAGTGGGAGAGGATCAGTGCATAGGAACCGCCCCTCGCCTTCATGCTGAATCAGGTTGTGAATTTCGGCAATAGAAAGTTATTCCCGGCGCAGAGCTTGTTTATATTGCGTTCGGGCACAGGGGGCGCGACGTGAATACGTTTGAGAGATATTCAATTCTTATCGGCATTGGCCTTTCGGCGTTTTCGGCCCTCGCGTCGGCCTATGCCGCCTACCAGACGGCAGCTCAGGCAAAAATTGCCCAGCAGGCGCTGACTGCTTCCGACCTCAATCACACCTTCGAGGGCTTTCTCGACAAGTGGTCTGACCTGTGCGAAACGCTCGATCCCACCGGCGGATATATCGGCTTTGATGTCCGGTCTGCGCAGAACCACTCAATGATTATTGTTGAGGCGACCGACCTCGGATACGACTTCAAGCCCTTGGAGGGCACCGACCAACGGATGAAGATCGTCAAGGCGATGGATGATGCGGTCGCCGCTCAGGACAGGCTATCGCTCTGGCTGCCGAGCGAAACGATCAGCTCGATGAACTTCAACAGCGTTCTGGCCAACTTGATTATGCTGTCGCGGGTTGATGTTTCAGAAAAAGAAGCTCGCCATTACAGCGCCATGCTGAAGCAATCCGGCTACTGTAAGGTCTGGAAGGGCTGGTTCATGAACTGGTTCAAGCAGGGATATCCTCCTGTCCCGCATATTATCTACAATGACGTTCGCTTAGTCTTCAACTCTCGTGATGGCAGCGCACTCACCGATGATTATATTCAAGAGGCCCGCAAGCAGCCGTGGAGTGAGATCCACAAATTCGCGCCGCCTTGATAGGATCGAGCAGGCCCCGCTGACGGCCTTACTACCGATCGCATCACACATTGCTTCTTTGACAGAGAGAAAAATGCAGCACCTCAAAAGACCAAGCATCGTGTTCATGGTGATCATGCTTCTATCTACTTCAGTCCCGTACCTTGGCTGCCGAAGCGCAAGCGCTGCGAGCAATACCGCGCGTTATGGATTGATATTCAATCTGGCCTTCCATACCGCAAGAATCGACGACAAGTGCCACGTGCTTTCTGCCAAGGAGCGTAAGAAAGTCGATGAGACCCTCAAGGACCTCGCTTCGTCTAATAAACTTGGCGTCCTCAAGCAGCCGCTGCTGAGCGGGCGCGGCCTGTACAGGCCAAGTTGCACCGACACGGATTGGGTTCGTGACTGGCGGAATTATGCCAAAACAGGCTATCTGCGCGAGAAATAAGCGAACCGACGAGCGCGGGTCGCAGCACTACCCGACTAGGCCCGCTTAACGCGATCCCTGCAATCTTGCCTGCCGCACTTCGGAGCAGTCAAACAACCATGCGGCCATAACGTATCAGATCATCGTTGCGCCCGGGATCCATCTGATCCACGGAGAGAGGCACCGATCCCGGCGGCATGCTAGCGTGGCACGGCAGCCGAATTTGCCCCAATTGCCGAGATTTGTAAGTGGGGCATTTTGGTTGGCGACGTTTTCAGCCAACTGATGAGAGAAGTGTGCATAAGCGCTCGCTCAGCGAGTTGGTTGCCGGTGCGGGGATTCCTTGGTCGGGGCAAATCATGATCCAGTTCCGGCATGGCACGGAGACCGCTTCCCTCCCCAGAGCATGCCGACACGCTTTCGCTGAACGCGTTGCGCAGTTTGGTGACCGGCCTGCTGGAACGAGCTGAACGAGCTGAAGTCCGGCTCGCAAAGCTTGAGACCGAAAACGCAGCCCTTCGCGAAGAGAACGCGGAGCCTCGTCTGGAAAATACCCGTCTGAAGGCCGAGAACCAGCTGTTGCGTGACGAGATCGCACGGTTGAAGAACCTGCCGTCGCGCCCACCGTTTCGACCGTCCGGCATGGAGAAAGCGACTGATGGCGCGAACGATAAGTCGGCGAGTAAGAAGAAGCCGCGCGGCCCCAAGCTGGATGCGGAGCGGGTGAGCCGGGAAGAGATCTTGCGCGCGGGTGTTCCGGCCGGTTCCCGCTTTAAGGGTTATAAGAGCTGCTTCGTACGTGACTTGGTGCTGGCGGTCGAGCTTGTGCATTATCGCCGCGAATGCTGGATAACACCCGATGGCAAGACGGTGATCGCACCGTTGCCGGCGGGGATCATGGGCAGCTATGGCCCGAACCTTAGACGGCTTTGCCTGATGCTGCATGCGCAAGGCCAAGTAACGACCGGGCGGTTAACGACGTTGTTGAATGATGTCGGCATCGACATCTCCAAGCGTCAGGTCGTGCGCCTTCTGGCCAAAGGGCTGGATGGGTTTGTCGCCGAGGATGCGGCGGTGCTGCATGCCGGCTTGGTGTCGTCCTCCTATGTCACTGTCGACGACACTGGCGCCCGCCATGCACGCGGCAATTCTCATACGACGCAGATCGGCGGCGAATATTTTACCGTTTTCCGCACATCGGCCTCGAAATCGCGGCTAAACTTCCTGTCCCTGCTGCGCGGTAATTATAAGGATTATGTCCTCAACGCCGCTGCGTTCGATTATTCGGCGGAACGTCGCGCCGATCCGATGCTGGTTGCCAGGCTGCGCACCATCGAGCCGCAACGCTTTTGCAATGAGGTACCGTTCCTAGAATATCTGGCCGGCAAGAGTATCGACATATTCGACAGGCAAGTAGTCGGAGTGTTGGCGGAAGCCGGCATCTGGGGATCCATCCGGCATCATGGTCTCGTGGGTGATATGGTGATCGTTTCCGACGACGCGGGTCAGTTCCGGGTTGGCAATCATGCTCTGTGTTGGGTCCACGCAGAACGCCTCCTACAAAAGCTGATGCCGGCGAAGCCGAAGGAGCTACGATCGGTTGCGCTGGTGCGCGATCTCGTTTGGCGGTTCTACAAGACGCTGAAGGCCTGGAAGCAAAAGCCCTCACTGCACGCGGTCCAGGGATTCCGACGCAGGTTCGACAAGATCTTCACCATGCGCACCGGCTATGACGCACTCGATAAGCTGCTTGAGCGGCTGCATCGACGCAAGGACGAGTTGCTCAAGGTTCTCGAGCATCCAGAAATCCCTCTGCATACCAACGCGTCGGAGAACGACCTGCGGACCTTCGTCACCAAGAGAAAAGTCTCCGGCGGTACTATCAGCCCAGCGCAAACGCAGTTTGTCGCGGGGACGGCCGCATCTCCCGCGATACCATGCTCGGGTTGATGAAGACCTGCAAAAAGCTCGGTCTCTCCTTCTATCAGTATATCGGCGATCGGCTCGGCATCGACGGCCACGATGTTCCACCGCTGGCGGGCCTTGTCGCCGCTAAAGCTTGAGCTCGGCATCCCACCAACAACGTCGACAGCTACCGTCCCACGACGATGTTCGATCCAATCGACGCCTCGCGTCCTCCTCCAGATTATGATAGAAACTCGGCAGAGGCCCATTTGCACATCGATGTTGCCTTGCCTCCCAAGCAGCCCCTTTTACCCCCGTTTACCGTGGAAGTTTCCATTTTCCGCTTCGTTAACCATATGAATTAACGCTATTCTATTGCCATAATGAATCAAAATTGGTCTTTGCTTCCGTTGCTCGGACGGTGGTTTTGTGTGGCAATTACTATTGATAGGTATCAAGTATCGATAGTGATGGATTTCGAGGCCCAAAATTGATAAAATCAGGGCAAATCACAGCGCCAGGGACTGCCATGCCGAAGCCAAAAGCCCTCCCCTCCCCCGTCGATCCGGTGCACGCCCGCGCCGAAGAGCTGGATGCGCTCGACGCCATCCTACCGTTTGCCCGCCGCGACCAGTTGGCCACCCTGCTGACCGACGAGGATGTCGCCACGCTCAAACATCTGGCCAAGGAAGGCATGGGCGCCAACACGCTCCGGGCGCTCGCCTCCGATCTCGGCTACCTCGAAGCCTGGTGCGAGCTCGCCACCGGTACGCCCCTCCCCTGGCCGGCGCCGGAAAGTCTCCTGCTGAAATTCATCGCCCATCATCTCTGGGATCGGGTCGAGCGGGCCGAAAATCCCGAGCATGGCATGCCGGTCGCGGTCGAGGCCAGTTTGCGCGCCCAGGGGCTGCTGCGCGCCGAGGGTCCGCATGCACCCGACACGGTGCGCCGGCGGCTGACCTCCTGGTCGATCCTCACCCGCTGGCGTGGCCTGACAGGAGAATTCTCCGCGCCTTCACTGAAGGCCGCATTGCGGCTCGCTGTGCGGGCCAGTGGACGACCAAGGCAGCGCAAGAGCAAACGAGCAGTCACCGGTGATGTGCTGGCAAAGCTGCTGGCGACCTGCGAGGGCGATCGCCTCGCGGATGTTCGCGATCGCGCCCTGTTGCTCACCGCGTTTGCCTCCGGCGGTCGCCGGCGGTCGGAAATCGCCGATCTGCGGGTCGAGGATCTGGTCTACGAAGAGCCGGTCCATGCCGATCCAAGAAACCCCGCCTCCCCTCTCCTGCCGTGCCTCACCGTCAATCTTGGTCGCACGAAGACGACGACCGCAGACGACCGAGTGCATGCGGTTCTGATCGGCCGGCCGGTCATTGCTCTGAAGCAGTGGCTTGCGGAGGCCCAGATCGACAGCGGATCGGTGTTCCGGCGTATCGACCAATGGGGTAATATCGATCGACGACCTCTGACACCGCAGTCGGTCAATCTGATCCTGAAAGGCCGGTGTAGGCAGGCTGGTCTGGATCCGGTGATGTTTTCGGCGCACGGGTTGCGGTCCGGCTATCTCACGGAGGCGGCGAACCGCGGCGTGCCGCTGCAAGAGGCCATGCAGCAATCGCTGCATAAGTCAGTAACGCAGGCGGCGAGTTACTATAACAATGCCGAGCGGAAGAACGGGCGGGCGGCGCGGTTGGCAATCTAGACCAGGCCGCCAAGCCTACATTCTACGACATCTGGTGAGCGATAGACACCATTGCTATAACTCATAAATCTGTGCAAAGTTGAGTTATAGAAACGATGGCTATAACTCATGCACTGGAATTGGACACAAACTGGCTGGCCGCACTTTACCTATGACCCTGAACCGCTCCAGCCACTCGAGCGGCAGTTTCTCAAGTCCTCGGGAGAAATCATTGGCGCCGTGCGGCACTTTGATGAAGACGATGGAAAGTCACTGCGTATCGAGCTTTTAAGCGACGAAGCCGTCAAAACCTCCGAGATCGAAGGTGAGATGCTCGACCGGCTGAGCGTGCAGTCGTCTTTACGCCGGCAGTTCGGCCTTGATGCCGACAACCGAGCAATCCGGCCTCAGGAACGTGGTATCGCCGAGATGATGATCGACGTCTTCGAGAGCTGGTCCAAGCCGCTTGTTCATGAGACGCTCTTCCGCTGGCACTCCATGCTGATGGCTGGAAATCGTCACATCGCTACGATTGGCGGCTATCGGACGCACGAAGATGCGATGCAAATCGTATCCGGACGTCTCGACAAACCAGTTGTTCACTTCGAGGCGCCACCTTCCAGACAAGTACCGGCCGAGATGGATGCGTATCTGTCATGGTTCAATAGATCCGCACCGGAAGGCACAACTCCCCTGCCCGCTCTGACGCGGGCCGCAATTGGTCATCTCTATTTCGAAAGCATCCATCCCTTCGAAGACGGAAATGGCAGGATCGGCCGAGCTCTGGCGGAAAAGTCGCTGGCGCAAAGCATCGGGCAACCGAGCCTGACCTCACTTGCATACACGATCGAAAAGAGTCGCAAGGCGTATTACGGCGAGCTCGAAGCAAATCAGCGCACGCTCGACATAACTGGGTGGCTCATCTATTTCGCTCAGACCATATTGGACGCGCAACAGGCGACCCTTGCCCGTATCGCGTTTTATATCCGCAAGGGAAAATTCTATGACCGATTCCGCGGCAAGTTCAATGAACGCCAGGACAAGGTCGTCTCTCGTATGTTTCGAGAAGGGATTGGGGGCTTTAAAGGCGGTTTAAGCGCCGAAAACTACATCTCGATCACCGGAACCTCCCGCGCGACAGCAACGCGCGACCTTCACGATATGGTGGAGAAGGGAGCAATGAGCCGGAGCGGCGAACGCCGCCATACGCGATATACATTGAATATGCCCGAAGCCAAGAAATAGAAAAGTGTATTCGCTTGCCTCTCGTGAGCGGATGCCAGCTTGATTTCGCGGCCCCAGGCCGCGCAGATTGGCGCTGCATGGCCTGCCTCCCTCAAGACACGCAGCTTTTCGCCAGTTCCGTCAAGGAGGCAGCCAGCGCGCGTTTCATCGCCGCGATGGGTAGAAATGCCCCGACCCAGAAAACGCTCTGGATGGGCCTCTAATTCTATTATAAAACACGCCTGTCCGTCGCGGTCATAACTGGACGATCGAACGGCTACGTCGCTCCGTGCATCGGATGGTTCGTGAGAAGCTGGCCGACCCCGAGCTTCTGGCTCGCTCGCCCGAAGATCACTTGATGAAGCTTGTCGCCGCGATCACGATCGCCGATCCTAATCTGTCGCTACGCGATATTGCGGCGCAACTGGATCAAATAGGTGAACGACCGGCCCATGATGGCCGAAAATGGCAACCATCATCCGTCAGAGCGCTCTTGGATGAAGCGCGCACTTCGGCTTATCCGCAATTGAGCCCTTCATTCATCGAACTTCCAAGATCGCGAGTTTGAACAGAGTCGAATTGTATGGCTAATTAGAGAGATGGAAAGCCTTGCCGTTCGCCTTTCAATGATCTCGCAACAACCGCTCAAGTTTGCCGTTCGGATTCCCGAAAAGCAGATCTTTGAACAAGGCGGAAACGATCCGCGGGCGCAAGCCGGCTCTTTCATCGATCAGCACCACCGAAAGCCTTTTAATCTCGATGGTGATTGTGCGTGCATCATCACTGCGACGATACTTCCATGAATCGAGCAAATTGAAACCGTTCTGTGCGGCCCATGCCGCAACAATCTGCGCCGTCATGATGTATCCTTCGCGAACGAAGCAGCTATCGCGCCCGCTCGAATCATCCCGCCATTCACGGAATAACTCGAACGGAGACAGGAGATCCAGTGTCAGTTCGGCCAAGCCGTCGATTGTCCGAAAGCTGTTGCAGCTTGGACTCACACTTGAGGCCAAGGGTCGATCAACGGCAAGGTTTCGTATTGTTCACACTAGGCGGCCTCAGTTGCCCCCTCGAGATTGGCAAACATGTGATCAAGATTGAGGAAGCAGACCATGCCGTGCTCGAGCGGAATGATCCCGTGCGAGAACGCCGGATCGAAGGTCCTGCCGAGATCCGGCACGGGCTGGATCCGGTCACTGCCGATAGACAGAATATCGGAAACGCGGTCGACCACCAGGCCGATGATGTTGTCGCCGATTTCCGCCACGACAATGGCACTGCGATCGGTATGCGTGGCACTGCGAACCCCAAGCTTTGCCGCAAGGTCGATTACCGGGATCACGGAGCCGCGCAGGTTCATGACGCCGAGCACGTCAGACGGAGCATGGGGCAGTGGCGTTGCCGCCGCCCATCCTCTTATCTCCCGGATCGCAGTCGTCCGGATGCAGAACTGCTGCTCGCCGAGATGGAAAGCAATGATTTCAAGTGTTGAGCTGCTGATCGAGGCCTCCATCAAAATTCCTCCCATTCCTTGGTGGCAACTGCTGCTGCCGTGCGGCCGCCGAATGCTCCAGCAAGTTTCTGGGTCAAAGCACGAGCAGGAGAAGCAACAGGCTTGCTGTCTTGCCGTGCTGCACGTGGCGCGGAAACCTGACCATCCAGTTTGAAGCGAGCGATCAACTGGGCCAGATTAACAGCTTCATCGGCAAGCCGGTTGGTCGCAGCAGTGGATTCTTCCACCATTGCCGCATTCTGCTGCGTCGTCTGATCCATTTGGTTCACCGCGGTGCTGACTTCCGACAGTCCGGTCGACTGTTCTCGGGCTGCCGTCGCGATCGAATGCACATGCTCATTGACCTTGATGACATGCCCCTGAATGAGACCGAGGGCATCGCCAGTTGCCGTAACCAGCTTGACGCCGGTGTCCACTTCTTCTCCAGACCTGTTGATCAGCGCTTTAATGTCCTTGGCGGCGGTGGCCGAACGTTGCGCGAGTTCGCGAACCTCCTGAGCAACCACGGCAAAGCCTTTGCCGGCATCGCCAGCGCGCGCTGCCTCAACGCCGGCGTTCAATGCCAGCAGATTTGTCTGGAAGGCGATTTCGTCGATGACATTGATGATCTGGCCAATCTCGCCCGAAGCCTGCTCGATCCGTCCCATGGCCGCGACCGCATCCTTGACGACGGCGCTCGACCGCTCAGTGCTCTTACGGGCTTCGTCGACCATATGACTGGCCTCTGTTGCCCGTTCCGTTGAGCTTTTCACGGCAACGGTGATCTCTTCGAGAGCGGAAGACGTTTCCTCCAGTGCCGCGGCCTGCTGTTCGGTGCGCTTCGACAAGTCACCGGAAGCGATCCGCATTTCGCCAGCCCCGCCATTGATCGTGTCGATCGCCGCACGGACCTCCCCCAGCACCGAGCGCAGGTTTGCCATGGTCGCATTGACGTTATTCTTCAGTTCGCCAAAAGCGCCCTGAAACTCACCGCGCATATTCTCCGTGAGATCACCGTCGGCAAGTGCAGAAACAACCCGGCGAGTTTCGGCGACGCCACGGTCGACGGAGGTCACGAGCTCGTTAACGCTTGCGGCGAAGCGGTCGAGATCGGCATTGTCGTAACGCTTGGTAATGCGTTGGGTGAAGTCACCGGCAACCGCGGCCGAGACGACCTCTCCGATGCTCGACTGCAGATCGGCGCTCTTGGCCTGCAATGCCGCTTCCTGGGCATTCATCTCTCGAACCTTGATGCCATTCTGCTTGAAGACCTCGACCGCGCGGGCCATGGCACCGAGTTCATCACCACGGGCAGAGCCGGGAATATCGACAGACAGGTTGCCATCGGCAAGCACCGTCATCGTATCGGTCAGACCTGTCATCGGTCGGACAATTTGCCTGGCGGTCACATAGACGCTCAGCATGATTGCAAACAGGGCCCCCACGCCAAGAACGACATAGGCGGTCACAATCGTCGTATCGGTGACGACGCTGGCCGCATCATTCTTCCGCTTCAGCTCCGACTTGGCCCAGTCATAGAGCTTGGTGGCATCGGTATCGAATTTCTGACGAGCAGGCGTGAAGCTGTCCCTAGTAAGCTGCAAGGCCGTCGCGTTGTCATTGACCAACGCTGGCTTTTCGATCGACTCTGCCGAGGCGCGTACGGCGGCAAGATCGGAGGCCAACGTTGCAAAGTCATCCTTCTGGCCAGGATAGTAGACTGCTCCCTGCTCGATCAATTTACCGGTTTCGTCAAATACCTGCTTCAGCTCTTCGGCGGACTTCTGCATATCCGAAACTTCGGTTTCCGCGATCATGCGATACAGAACGCGACCGATCGAGTCCGTTTTGCCAGCAATCTCCGCCAGTTTGATGGAGCCATTGGCGTCATCATCGAGAACCGCAGTGTAGGCGTTGTCAATCGACCGCAACTTTGTCGCTTCGTAGATACCGACGCCCGCACCGATCGCAACCGTTACGAGAGTTAATATCAGCAATTTTCGCCCGATTTTAAGCGATTGCAATGTATTCGTGAGCATAGATGACAGTCCTCTTTGCAGCCGAGAGCACAACTAGATATTGGTCAATGTACATATTGAAGCAATTTACGCGATTATTCGCATTTTTTGATACGGATTCAAATCATTTAAACCGTAAGACTATGAATGCACACAACGACATAAACATATCTCGAAGTAATACTTGGAGAATAATGGTTAATATATAATTTCTCGATTTTCGACATCTGGTGAAGGCTGCGTGTCATGGACCGATTATTCGAGAAGAGGGTCGCCTACGCGTATGCCTTGCTGAAACCAGCTTGATTGTTCCAACTGCGTGCCAAGAGCGGACCAAACGCCGGGCTGTAGTCCCGGCGAAAGCCATCATTTTATGACCGCGTGACGTTTACGGCCGAGGGAAAGGCGAGCAGGTAACGCTTGCGCGGAAACCATCATTTCAAGTTCAACGACTATTTCTCCGTTGATGCGTACGCCCCGTCCTTCAATTGCTCTTCTGGCCTCGCTTTTGGATGACGACAATCCTGCCCGGACCAGAAGGTCAACAATCGCGATGCCAAGCGACCGTTCTGTTTCTTCAAGCTCAATCGTCGGAAGCCCTTCGGCGACCTCACCTTGTCCGAACGTCTGCCTCGCAGTTGCGGCAGACTCCATCGCTGCGCGAGTACCGTGCGCGAGACCTGTCGCTTGATTAGCAAGGAGTTCCTTGACGACATTCAGCTCCGCACCGCGGGCTTGCCCAAGCCTTTTGATCTCGTCGATCGGTAGGTCTGTGAACAGCTTGAGGAATTTAACGACATCGGCGTCTTCCGTGTTGCGCCAGAACTGCCAGTAGTTATAGGGCGACAAGCGGTCCTCGTTCAACCATACCGCTCCCGCAGTTGTCTTCCCCATTTTCACCCCTGAGGAAGTCGTTAGAAGCGGCACGGTCATTCCAAAGACATCCTGCCCATCGGCTCGTCGCACCAGATCGATCCCGTTGATGATGTTGCCCCACTGGTCGGCACCACCCATCTGTAAGCGGCACCCGGTGCGACGCGAAAGTTCGAGGAAGTCGAAGGCCTGGAGGATCATGTAGTTAAACTCCAGGAAGCTTAGGTTCTCCTGCTTCTCCAGCCTCGACTTCACACTGTCGAAGGAAAGCATCCGATTAACCGAGAAGTGCCTACCAACGTCCCTCAGCACGTCGAGCCAGCGGATGCAGTCCAGCCAGTCGGCATTATTGACCATCATCGCATCCGTAGGTCCATCACCGAAGACTAGAAGTCGATCAAATACCTTTCTGATTCCTACGACATTGTTGGCGATCTGCTCGTCCGTTAGCATGGGACGCACATCCGAGCGGAAACTCGGGTCACCTATGCGTGTAGTCCCACCGCCAATGAGGACGATGGGTTTGTTGCCGGCCTGCTGCAGCCGGCGTAGCGCCATGATTGGGAGCAAATGTCCGACATGTAGGCTATCGGCGGTCGCGTCAAAGCCCGCGTAGACAGGGACGATGCTCGCGTTGAAGGCCGCGTCGATACTTGCAAGGTCCGTCGCCTGGTTGATATAGCCGCGCTCAACCAATGTCTTCATCGCTGGCGAACGCGGCTCGAAACGGTCGGTTGTTGTCTCTGGATTTGTCATCAGAACTCTCCTGGTATTGCCGCCAGGGGGTCTCCAGAATGAAACAAGCCGCCTGACGGCGGCTTGTTTCAAGACATGATCAAAACGCGCCGCTCCCTATGGAAACGTCGCATAATAGATTGCAGCGATAAGTGCGGTTTTGATCATGAGACGGCTTATACAAAACTTAGCCTGAAGCCGCAAGCTCACGCTCATGATCGCGACGTGCCGAGGGCAACCAATAAGCGATTTTCTGCATTATCTCGTTGTATGGGGAAGCTACCATTCATTCGGCCCATGATAGCGATACTTCAACGCTTTTTCCTCGCGTTGCTACTCACCCCAGGATCATGCAGCTCGGGGGACTTTGGCGGGAAGCCTCAAAGACCTGAAGCCCTCTGGCATTTGTTGGTGGGTGGCATACATGAGCCCCTCCCCCACACTTTCTCGCGATCAGTGCCCGACGGAGGGCCGCTAACGCGCTTCTCGCGCTTGCCCCCGCAAATGAGTCTATCACCGCCTTTGATCCTTTGGAGAGCCCAGAACGATGAAGCTGGTAATCGCCGTGACCTGCGGCAGCGTGCCTAACACGTTCGTATGGAACGCCTTGTAAGTGGCGATGTCGGTAACTTCGACACGCAACAAATATTCTATTGTGCCTGTCACGTTGTGGCACTCAACGACTTCATCAGCCTGTGACATCGCTTGCTCGAACGCCTCCTGGCTCATCTTGGTGTGATCGGACAGCCCGACCGTGATGTAGGCGAGGAAACCCGCTCCCATTCGCGCACGATCAATCGACGCTCGATATCCCGTAATGACACCGGCGCGCTCCAGTTCTTGAACGCGACGTAAACATGCCGACGCAGACAAGCCGACGCGCTCAGCTAAACGGACATTCGGCTGGCGCGCGTCGACAGATAGCTCGCGCAATATATGACGGTCAATGCGATCAAATACAGGCTTTTGTTGCAATCTTTCCGGCTCCATTGATGAATTTTGCACCGACATTCCGCAAAAACCTTCCTAACATTGCGCGTATGACCGATCCAGTAGTTCTCGCTCCATTCCTCGTCTTCGCCTTTCTCATGACAGTTACGCCGGGACCCAACAACGCAATGGCGCTGGCGTCCGGCGTTCGTGTAGGGTTAGTTAGGTCGTTTCCGCTCATAGGTGGCATTGCTGCTGGAGTCGCCTTGCAAATGTTGGCGATTGGCTTCGGCCTAGGCACGCTATTCGACGCCTATCCGATTACGCACGAAATTCTGCGGATTGGTGGTTCGCTTTATCTCATGGGGCTTGCTTGGAAGATCGCGCGCAGCGGCCCAATTGTTGAAGGCCCGGAGAACTCGCCCATCGGCTTCTTGGGTGCCGCCGCCTTTCAGTGGATCAATCCAAAAGCATGGGCAATCACAGTGAGCGCCGCGGCGACTTATATTCCCAGCAACCATTATTTGCTGAATATCTCGATCGCTGCGGCTTTGCTGGCTCTTGTGGCAATCCCGAGTGTTGCTGTCTGGGCGGCTGCCGGCCGCCTGCTCCGCAATGTGCTTACCCGGCCGACTTATGCACGTATCTTCAATCTTTCGGTCGCGCTTGTTCTCGTCGCGTCGACAGTACCAATTTTATTGGGCAATTTGTAGGAGGCAGCTAACCGCTCCCTCTCAAGACAGCTAGTTTCTTGACATTTCGCCTGCGGAAGGCTGCTGTCACGCATTTCACGCCCAAGGTAGATCGTTCGTATCCCTAAGTAGAAAACGCGCTACGCGACCCCTTATTCCAGCCATAAAACACGCCTGCAAATGATCTTTTATCCTTATCTTCTGTATTTGGAAAACGCTGTACCCGGCGCATCGCTAGAATCCATTTTCGCAAAATTCCTCATATTTCATCGAATTTCATTGTTCATGATCGGTTTTCATGAGAGCTTCGCTTGAAAAGCAGTTTTCGGAAGCGGATACCAAGATTCATGGAGCAAGGACAAAAAAAACCGTTTTCAGGCGCGGTCAGCGTTTTTCACGGCCGCTGGATGCCGGAAGCCGCCATCCCTGTCGGCTATGCGGCCTTGATCGATGCCTTTGAATTGTCCGCGCCTGTGCCAATCGCCTTATCGGCGATCGGTCCACGCCACAAAGTCTATCAGGCCGAGGGCTGGAACATTTACACCCCGCGCCACCAGCCGGACAATAACCTTACCGGACACCTGACCTTCGCGCTGCGCTATGAAGGGCTAGACCTTGCCGTTCTGAAAGCCTTGTTCCGGCAAACAGGTCCCGAACCGATCGTCAGCATGGTGCGCGCAGCACCCACGGGCGCCTATGCGCGACGGCTATGGTTCCTCTATGAATGGCTACTCGATGTACATCTCGATCTGCCCGACGCGGCACAGGGCACCTATGCCCTTGTGGTCGATCCCGATCGGCAATTCGCAGTGGGCGGAACGAGCTCAACAAGACATCGGGTGAAGAACAATTTGCCCGGCACACCAGCCTTCTGTCCGATGATCTCCCGCACGCCCGCACTCGACGCATTCGTTGCGCGCGGGCTTGGCGACGAAGCACGGCAGTTGATAGCCGAAGTACCGGCGGACCTGCTGGCACGCACCGCCGCATTCCTGCTGCTCAAGGATTCGCGTTCGAGCTTCCAGATCGAGGGAGAAGATCCGCCACAAGATCGCATCCAGCGCTGGGGCCAGGTGATCGGCGAGGCTGGCCGCCGGCCGATAGACCGCGCCGAACTGGAGCGGTTGCAGCGCATCGTCATTGGCGATGCGCGCTTCGTCCATCTCGGCCTGCGCGTCGAGGGTGGCTTCATCGGCGAGCATGATCGCCTGACAGGCGCGCCGATCCCTGATCATATCAGCGCCCGGCAGGAAGACCTGTCCTCGCTGATCGATGGCCTGACCTCCTTCGACCGCGGAGCGGCACAGCATCTCGATCCTGTTCTCGCCGCAGCGGCCCTCGCCTTCGGCTTCGTCTATATGCACCCCTTCGAGGACGGAAACGGGCGGCTGCACCGCTATCTGATCCATCATGTTCTCGCCGAGCGCGGGTTCAACCCTCCCGGTCTCGTCTTCCCGGTCTCGGCCGTCATCCAGGACCGCATCGATGCCTATCGAACCGTATTGGAAAGCTACTCACGCCGCCTTCTGCCGCTTGTTCGTTGGCAATCAACGGATCGTGGCAATGTCACGGTGCTGAATGACACCGCCGACTTCTACCGCTACTTCGACGCGACGCCGCACGCCGAATTCTTGTTCGAGTGCGTAGCCCGAACGATCGATGTGGATCTGCCGGCCGAGACGGCATTCCTGCGCATCTATGACGCGTTCAAGATAGAAGTGCAGCAGATGATCGATATGCCCGATCGCTTGCTCGACCTTTTATTCCGTTTCCTGCGTCAGAACGAAGGACTACTGTCGAAGCGGGCACGTGACAAGGAGTTTTCGGCGCTCAGCGACGCAGAGACCACACGGATCGAGACAATCTACGCCGAGCTTCAGCAAGCAGCGAGATGATGCGACGATATCCATCAGAAACTGATATGTCGAAAAATCCTCGTTTTATCGACACATGATCTGAACGTGTCGATGGCATCGACATATCGAAAAAGCAATCTCGCCAGGGGAGATCGCCATGAAGCAAGCAAAGGGGCGTCTGATCGGCTACGCTCGCGTTTCCACCGACGAGCAGACAACCCATGCACAGGAGATCGAACTGCGCTCGGCCGGCTGCGAGCTCATCGTCCAGGAACACGGGTCCGGCGCTTCCCGTAGCCGACCAGCCCTTGCCAAACTCGTCCGAGAGATCGGCGCGGAGATACCCTTGTCGTCGTGCGCCTCGATCGCTTGGCCCGTTCCGTCAGCCATCTGCTTAAGGTAATCGAAGATCTCACCATCAGGGGCGCACATTTCCGGTCGCTGCGGGATCCGGTTCAACGCGCCGAGGAACGTCGGCGACTTACGGTTCAGGGATCTGGTTGATGAAGAACCCGTATAGCCGGTCCTCCAAACTCGGCCTCCCCTCTCTCGCCGTCTCCCACCAGTTTGGGAGGATTCATCCACGCATATTCTCATGAAAGTAATGCGGACGCTTGTTTTTACCGGTGCCCTCGCCTCTGCTTCGGCAGCTTGGGCGTCAGGATTCGAGGACATAATCATCTCGAACGCGAAGGGCGCTGATGAGACAGAAACGACACTTCCTGCAGACAGCGCTGCGATTTATCTGTCGGCGGGCGTCACTGATGACATCAGCTCCGGTTCCAAAATTACCGTTTCCTGGATCGCTGTTGATACCAATGGCGTAGCGCCGGCGAACTATAAGATCGACGAAGCCAGCTTTGATATCGGTTCTCTCGAAAACCACGTTGACGCGTCGCTTAGCAAACCCAATGCAGGTTTCCCCGTCGGCAAATACAAGGTCGTCCTCTCGGTGGACGGGAAGGTAATGGGAACCGTCGAATTTTCCATCAAGTAGACCGCAAAACAATAATCGCAATTCGAGTAGTTGTCGGAAGCTACCTCTCGCTCAGTCTTCCCTAGGGGCGAGCTTCGTCATTACCGAGTTCAGCCCTCTTCGTCAGATCATCGATCGACTTTCGCTTTTGTGGACGTCGGGACATCGGCCAAGTGGTCTCCTCTGCGTGCGGCTCAGCTAAATGCTGGGCCATCCGCTTGATACCCATCGCCTTCAGACTAGGTCCTATTCGCTTCACAGAGATCCATCGGGGCGCAAGCGCGATACGAGGCAGTATTCATGCCCGATCAGATGAGAGACCGACTTTCCCATTCCCGCGCCTTGTGGAACATCAGCGCCATGAGTAGTTCTGTGCCTGCTTACTCGGAACCATTGGAGGATTGTTGCGATGAAAGAGCGGATGGACGCGGTTATCGAAGCGGCAATCAGGACCGGCAAGATCGTCGGCACTGTCGTGATCGTTAAGCTTCGACTTGCCGTTCATGCCACAAGCGGCAAAATTAGGGTTCAGCAAAATCTTTCGTTTTCAATGGTTTAGAACAGTGGTCAGCTGACCACAACAAAAGCGCCGGTCGAATTCCTCGCTATCTCGAAAGACTCTTCCTTCGAATATAAGAATCGATGGATTCTCCTCCCATCATGAGATCATTGATCCAGTTGCGAAAGCCACATTGAACGCGACGCAAGCTCCAGCTCCTCGGCAATCAAGTGCGTCACGCCCTAATACATCATTCTGTCGGCATCTGCGTGCCGACCAATTATCTACACTGGATAGGCATTCCAATCCTGTCTGGGTCCCAACTACTGTTTGGCAGCCGGGACAAAACCCTCTAACCCGACCGAAATTACCCGCGGCTCAAAAAACATTTGATTTCAGCGGTTTATGCTCGTGGTCAGCTGACCATCAGAGGCTCCCATCAGCATCTAGCCAGCCAGCGAGCCCACCTGCCCGTTAGCCCTTAGCAAGGCCATAATCATTGGCCCAAGCGAGAACTCCCCTCGTTCGCTACGTCGAGTAAGATCCCTTAGATAGCCGCCGGGGGAGCTGATAAAGTTAGCACGCTCCAGCATGCAGGCGACAGCCGCAGCCGCATTTTCTGGCCCCATCACCTCGCAAGCGTCTTGATACGCTGAGGGGCTTACGGCCAGCATAGAGCGAACAACCACCGCGGCCGACATCAGGTCCCGCCAGCTTCGGATCGTGCCGTCAGGTCCATAATTCGATATCGTTGGGCAGGCTTTCAACACGACACTCAGTGGAAACGCTTTCGTCGCCTCCCCCGGCGGTCGTGCGTTTCCACTGAACTTCGCCCCCTGCTCCTTTTCGGAGCATGGTTCAGATTCATATATGGATTCGGTATTTGAATTCTGTTTGTGCTGCTCAATATGAGCATCATTGCTGCTTATGTTTTCAGGAAGTTTCTGCGTTTCCAATCGGTTGATCACTTCCGCCCGGAGCATCTCCATTTCTTCAAGAATAGCCCTAACGTCCGACAGTGTCGGCGCACGCGGGATTTTGCGAACAAGAGCGACGTAGACATTCTCAACAGCTAGCCAGTCGCCCTCAGCACCCTCTTCAATGGCCGCCGTGATGAGCTTTCGAACATCGCGTCGGCAAATCGTTAGATTTTCCTTTGCCCTCCTCAGATTTGCTCTATCAGCGAATACCTGTTGAGCAAGGGCCGCCAGTTCTTCTGAGCGTGCAAGGAGAGGGGACAGGTCGAAGCCAAAGGCATTCTCGATCTGCCCGTCTCCGTCCCTACGCGCATAGCGCTTTCCGTTGGCACTATCCCTACGGATGATCAGCCCCGCCTCCACTAGCAAGGCGAGATGCCTGCGTAAGGTGGCGCCCGACATGGCGTGAGCGCGGAGCGTAAGCTGGGCGTTCGAAGGAAACACAATCAATTGCGCATCCTGGCTCAATTCATTGTCGGGATAAAAACTCAAAAGGGCATCAAGAACCGCGAGACTATTGGACTGAATCCCAAGCAGTTCCATTGCGGCCGACGCGTCCCTAAGTACCTTCCATTTATCAACAGTCTTGCCGTGCTTTATCTCGGCCGCCGCCGTCTGGCGCCGTACGAGCGCAAGCGTCACCGGCCGCCGCCCGAATGGCGTCGTCACACTTCCCGTCTGCATCGTCTTTCACCTTTCATCAGGCAAAAGAAATCTGCCCACCAAAACGGCGCCAAAAACTCTTGACGAGGATTCGAGGAAATGCGATTCTGTTCTTGCTACAGAGACAGAAGGGCTTCCGCGACGGCGACGTTGAGGAGGCTCTTTTCTTTTGCGGATTACTCTCCGTGTTTGCGTTGAACCTTGGTCCGATAATCCTGGTAGAGCGCCGGCAATTGCTCCAGCACAAAAGCGGCAAAGTCCGGCGTAGCTTTCCTGTCGATCGTGATTTCCAGTTTCGATTTGCTTTGCGTCACCTGCGCCAGTCTGTCGCCATCAGGGGTCGACATTACATGAGGCAGACCACGCGTGGGCCGGCTAGGCTTTAAACGAGCGATCACGGCCTTAAATCGATCCGCCGATGGCAATGCTTGCACTGCCTCTGAGGTCGTAAACGTGATCGCCTCCGATGGAGATTGAGCTTTCTCAACCAGCTCCGCCAATTGCTGCCAGCTTGGGCGTCCAATCCCTGGTGCGGCGCCGATAGCGTCGATCAGCTCAGAGGGGAGGGCGTCGACGAGAAGAAGCATCTTGGACAAATTGCTTTTGTCGATCGACATCGCGGCGATAACGATCTCTCGCGTAAACTGTTTGTTGAGCCGATGTGCAAAGCGCGCCTTCTCAATGAAGGTCAGATCTTGTCGCTCATTGTTTTCCTGGCCCTGAGCTACGACAAGTTGCTCGTCCGTGAGCTTGCGAACGACTGCCTTCACAGGAAGACCCAGATCCGAAACAGCCCGCAGCCTCCGGTGCCCAAAGGCAACCTGATAGCGGCCGGACTGCTCAGGATGCGGTCTCACCAGAATTGGAACCTGCTGGCCCTGTTCACTGATGGACGCCAGGAGACCCTCGATGTCGCCTTGCATCCGATCCTGAACGAAAGAAGGCTCAATCGACGAGGCATCCAGCTCGACTACAGCCAAGCCTTCGGCAAGACGTTTCTCGATCTCCTCGGCGCGGCCGAGCCGCTCATTTTGCTCGCGCAATGCGTTACCGATGTTCGCGGTCAATTTCGTCGCTGGATCACGCTCTTTCCTGGCAACTCCGAGAAGCGGCATGGAGCGGTTCTTGGCAGTTCTACTTTCGATTGCCGCAGTGTCGGCGGTATTTGTTGACACTCCAAGGATATCTTTTCGGCTCATGTGGGCCTACCCCATGCTTTTTTAATCAGCGTTTCAATCTCTCCATTAACGGCATTCATTGCCTCCAGAGCTCGATCATAGGTTGACCGGGTAAACTGGCTACGCTCCACTTCAAAAAGTGTCTGGTTCGTCAGACCGGCATCGGAAACCGCTGTGGTTTTAAGCATTGGAAAATTAAGGACATTTTCCCCGAAGATCGAACGAAGATAACCGACCATTTGGTTTTGCGGACCATCGCTCGGCTCGAAGCGAGTTATCAGGTAACGCATCCAGTTAAACTTGAACTCGGCTCCGGCGTTCTCGATCTCCCGCAACAAGTTCGACGTCATCGCCAGGAACTGGTTCATCGACATGACGTCGAGCATCTGCGGATGTACGGTGACCAAGATGGATGTCGCCGCCGTTAGCGCCGACAGCGTGAGGTAGCCGAGCTGGGGAGGGCAATCAATGACGACGACATCGTAGTTTTCAGCAATATCCTCGATGACTTGACTGATTCGGCCGTAGAAGAGGGTATCGCCTTCCTTCCGCTTCATCAGAGCACGGGGTGTGTCGTGCTCGAATTCCATCAGTTCGAGGTTCCCGGGTATGAGGTGTAGGTCCGGAATATACGTCCCTCGAACGACTTGCTCGACCGGCACACGCTCCTCATCGTATCTAATCGCACCGTAAAGCGTCTCATTTGGACCAACGTCCGTTTCGGGCTGGCTGCCAAAAAGGGCTGAAAGACTGGCTTGAGGATCAAGATCGATTGCCAGGATTCGGTATCCGCGCATCGCCAGATGCTGAGCCAAATGCGCAGCCGTCGTCGTTTTTCCCGAGCCGCCCTTGAAATTCATCACGGAGATAACCTGCAACTGCTCACCATCGCGACGATGTGGCAGGTAGCGTCGGTTCCCGCGGCCGACTTGATCCATGTGCTTGCGAAGCGCGTGGATATCTTCAATGGAAAAAGTTCGCCGCCCTCCCGGGCTGGTGCTGACATTCAACTCCGGCATCTCAGACGCGATCTGCCGTAGATAAGATTCACCGACTCCGAGGAGTTTCGATGCCTCTGACGGCGCGAATGTCCGAATGCCCTTCTCGGCGGTCGGCGGAAATACCTTGAGATGATGTATTTGAAGTTGACTGGAGAGCGCTTCAGCATGACGCTCCATCAACGCAGTCAGCCCTTCAACAATAGGCGCTATTTTTGCGGCGGTCTTCGCCAT